>CALDQB010000043.1 GCA_937911665.1 uncultured Clostridia bacterium
TATTGATGACCTTATCGTGTCACAGCCCGACACGGGTGAGCAGGCTCTTGAAATCACAGAACAGCTTGTGCGAAGCGGAGCAATCGACGTTATCGTTATCGACTCGGTTGCGGCTCTCGTACCCAAGCAGGAGATTGAGGGTCTTATGGGCGACGCTCACGTTGGTTTGCAGGCAAGACTTATGTCGCAGGCACTCAGAAAGCTTGCAAGCGTTGTTAACCGTTCCAATACAGTTGCGATTTTCATCAACCAGCTTCGTGAGAAGGTGGGTGTTATGTTCGGCAACCCCGAAACAACACCGGGCGGACGTGCACTTAAGTTCTATTCATCTGTCCGTCTTGATGTGCGTCGCTCGGAAACTATTAAAACAGACGGCGGTCTTGTTGGTAACAGAACCAAGGTAAAGGTTGTAAAGAACAAGGTTGCTCCGCCTTTTAAAGAAGCGGAATTTGATATTATGTACGGCGAGGGTATTTCAAAGATTGGAAATATAATCGATGTCGGTGTCAACTTTGATATAATCGAAAAGAGCGGTTCGTGGTTCTCGTACGACGGAACACGACTCGGTCAGGGCAGAGAGTCTGTAAAGAAAATACTCGAGGATAATCCCGAACTTTGCGCAGAAATCGAAGCTAAAATACGCGAGGCAGCAGAACTTCCGACAATGCCCGAAGGTGATGCGGAGGCAACACCTATAACACCTATCGCTAAACCCGCCAAGAAGAAATAACCATAATGGATATATACGAAAAAGCGAGAGGGATTGCAGCAAATTACATTGGCGCAAGAATGTATACCTGCCGTGAGATTGAAGACCGACTGCGCCGCAAGGGTATCGATAAGGATACAGCGGAGCAGGTGGTGGCCGATTTTGCAAAAATCGGCGCCCTTGATGACCGTCTTTATGCCGAGGCTTATGTAAATCAGGCAATACGGCTTTCGGCTAAAGGTGCGTATCGCATAAGGCAGGAGCTTTATGCAAAGGGAGTGGCAAGAAGTATTATCGACGATGTATTGGCGGATACTTCTGAGGATACAGAGGCGGCGCTCTCTGAATATATCGAAAGTCACAGACTTTGCGAAAATATCTCATCAAGACGGGATTTGGAAAAGCTCAAAGCCCGCCTTGCACGCAGAGGCTTTTCGCCATCTGAAATAAGAGAATGTCTCGGTAAATATGATTTTGAGTTAGAGGACTGACAAATGTTTAAAAAAGTTTCACTTGCATCGCTTGGATGCTCAAAAAATCTTACAGACAGTGAGCATATGCTCGGAATTTTAAACGCGGCAGGCTTCGAGATTGTAGCCGATGAAGAAGAGGCAGATGTTATAATCATAAACACCTGTGCCTTTATTGAGGCGGCAAAGAGCGAATCAATCGAATGTATACTCGAGCTTGCTCACTATAAAAAGGCAAACTGTAAGGCGCTCATTGTAACGGGTTGCCTTGCAGAAAGATACAGAGAACAGATTTTGACCGAGCTTCCTGAGGTTGACGCGGTAATCGGTACAAATGAGTATGATAGAATTGCAGATGTTATAAAAGAAATAGAAAACGGCGCAAAGAATTGTCTTCTTTGCGGAAGCGAGTATATCGAAGAAGACAGTCTTCCAAGACTGCGAACAACTCCGCCATATACGGCTTATCTTAAAATTGCGGAGGGTTGTGACAATTTTTGCACATATTGCGTAATTCCGTCAATCAGAGGAAGATACAGAAGCAGAAAGATAGAAGATATAGTGGCAGAAGCGGAAAAGATGGCGTCAGAGGGCGTACGTGAGCTTGTTGTCATTGCTCAGGATACCACAAGATACGGCTGCGATTTATACGGCGAATATAAGCTTCCTGAGCTACTTGAAAAGCTCTGTAGGGTTGAGGGTGTTGCGTGGGTGCGTGTTCACTATTGCTATCCCGAGCTTTTAAGCGACGAGCTTCTCGGCGTATTTGCAAAAGAGGAAAAGCTTTGCAATTATTTTGATATTCCCATTCAGCATTGCAGCGATGCCATCCTTAAAAAGATGGGCAGACGTACAAGCAAGGCTCAGATTATGGAATTGATTAAAAAAATCAGGAAACAGATTCCCGATGCAGTAATCCGAACATCGCTTATTGTAGGTTTCCCAGGTGAAACCGAAGACAATTTTGAGGAGCTTTGTGATTTTGTCAGGGAAGTTAAGTTTGAGCGCCTTGGCGTATTTGCGTATTCGAGAGAGGAAGATACCCCTGCGTATAAACTCTCGAACCAGATTGATGAGGACGAGAAAGAGCGCAGACGTGATGCGGTTATGCTTTTGCAAAGTGAGATTGCAGAGCAGCAAAGCTCTGCAAAGATCGGCACAACCGTTCGAGTTCTTGTCGAAGACAGGGATGAAATAATTAAAAGCTATTACGGCAGAACTTACGGGGATTCCGAAGAAATCGACGGCAAGGTTTTCTTTAAATCAGAGAGAGCCTTAAACGGCGGCGAGTTTGTCGATGTTATAATCGAGCAGTCAATGGAATATGATTTATTCGGAACCGAGAAAGGAAAGTGTGACTAATATGAATACACCCAACAAGTTGACTCTTGTCAGAATTATACTGGTCCCTGTATTTATGTTCTTTTATATGATGCAGATGGAGTGGTCGCTCTATGCAGCGCTTTTTATATACATTGCGGCATCGATTACGGACCAGCTTGACGGATATCTTGCAAGAAAGCATAAGCAGGTAACAACATTCGGCAAGCTTATGGATCCGCTTGCAGACAAAATGCTTGTCCTTGCTGCACTCGTTTGCTATCTTGCGTGCGACGTACCCTTTGTAAGCGTTTGGGTTATCGCTGTAATTCTCGCAAGAGAATTTATAGTATCGGGCGTTCGTATGCTTGCAATGGGCGAAAATAACGTAATAGCCGCAAGCATTTGGGGTAAGGCGAAAACCGTTTCGCAACTTGTTTTGACAATAGCGGTTATGGTCTTTGAGATAGGACTTTTCTATCTTCCGCAGATTTCGGTTGTGACCGATATTCTGATTGGAATTATGGTAATAGTAGTTGTAATTATGACTGTTTTTTCAGGCTGGGATTATGTCTGGAAGAACAGAAAACTTTTAACCTTTAAGTAGGGGGTACATATGAGAATAATTGTAGATGCAATGGGCGGAGATAACGCACCATCGGAAATTATCAAAGGTTGCATCCGTGCCGCAGAGGAGCTTCAAGTAGTGATAGTTCTCGTAGGTAAAGATGATGCAATACACAGAGAGCTTGGCGTGTGCGGTTACTCTGGTGATGCAATTACTGTTGTAAACGCATCAGAAACTATTGATGGAGAGGATGATCCTATTGCGGCAATCCGTCACAAAAAGGATTCTTCTATGCGCGTAGGACTTAATTTGTTGTCAAACGGAGAAGGAGATGCCTTTGTAAGTGCGGGCAATACGGGTGCTCTTATATCGGGGGCAACCTTGGTAGTCAAGAGAATAAATGGTATTCGCCGTGCGGCTCTCGCACCTGTTATGCCGTCAACTGACGGGAACTACCTTCTTATCGATTGCGGTGCTAATGCAGAGTGCACACCCGCATTTTTAAAGCAGTTTGCGGTTATGGGCTCTGTCTATATGCAGAGGTTTATGGGAATAGAAAATCCGAGAGTAGGACTTGTAAACATAGGTACCGAAGAGGATAAGGGAACCGAAACCGTAAGAGAGACAAACAAACTCCTCAAGGAGACGCCCATCAATTATATCGGCTATATTGAAGCCAGAGATATACCCACGGGCGGAGCAGATGTTGTGGTTTGCGACGGCTTTACGGGGAATGTTATACTCAAGTTTATGGAAGGTATGGCAAGCTCGTTCTCGGTTTTGTTAAAACGAATATTCTTAAAAAATACTCTCAGTAAGGTTGCGGCAATTGCAGTAAAGGGCGGTATTTCCGACATGAAAAAGAGTATGGACTACACAGAGCATGGAGGTGCACCGATACTCGGTGTCCGTCACCCTGTTATAAAAGCTCACGGAAGCTCTAACGCAAAGGCGTTCTTCAGCGCAATCCGCCAGGCAAAACGCCTTGTAGAGTGTGGACTCATTGACGGAATAACAAAGGGAATAGAAGAATATTGCACCGAAGAATAGAATATTATCTCAAAAATACTATTTTGAATATTGACGAGTAAATATTTATATGTTATAGTATGGTTTGTTAAAAGAGTCAATATTTTGCTAACATTTATAATACAAGGAGGAAACACTATGAACGAAATTTTTGCAAAGGTTAAGGAGCTCATTGTTGAACAGCTTGATGTAGAAGAGGATATGGTTACATCCGATACATCTCTTACAGACGATCTTGATGCAGATTCTCTTGATATTGTTGAGCTTATGATGGCAATAGAAGAAGAATTCAATATTGAAATTTCCGATGATGATACGGATAAGATTTCTACTGTTGGAGAAGCGGTGGCTTACATATCTGAGTTACTCTAAATGATTTTACCCGCAGAGGTGACTGCGGTCTCTATATAAAAATACTCGGAATTCATACTGCAATGCGGTAGAGTTTTCTGGGTATTTTTATTATAGGGGGAGCCTTCCCCTTGAGGGGAAGGTGGCAA
The DNA here is from genome assembly GCA_937911665.1 of uncultured Clostridia bacterium. Taxonomy (GTDB): domain Bacteria; phylum Bacillota; class Clostridia; order Monoglobales; family Monoglobaceae; genus UMGS1820. The sequence goes on from CALDQB010000043.1 coordinate 4,597, forward strand.
AACCATAGGTTTTGACGGATGAGATGGATAGATTTTGCCCTCGTCCTCACAGAAAGGTAATCTTGATATGAACATAGGATATACATTTAAAAACAGAAAGCTTTTAGAAACGGCACTTACTCACATTTCATTTGCAAATGACAGCGGTGTAGAGAGTAATCAACGTCTTGAATTTTTGGGAGACAGTATACTTTCGGTTGTTGTTTCTGAATATATATATAACGAGTTTAAGGATTTTGACGAAGGCAAGCTCACCGAGGTGAGAGCCGCCGCAGTGTGCGAAAAATCTCTTGCTGCCGCTGCGGAGGGACTCGGACTTGGCGAGGCGATACACTTCGGCAAATCAGAAGAGCGTTGTGACGGTGCGCACAAGCCGTCAATTTTGTGCGATACGTACGAGGCGGTTCTCGGTGCGATTTATTTAGACGGAGGCATTGAGCCTGCAAGAGAAATGGTATTGAGGACACTAAAGACGACGATTGAAGCTGCAAGAGCTATGGATTTTCGCAACTATAAATCCGAAATCCAGAATTACTTCCAGAAACGTGACAAAAACCGTGAGGTTGTTACATATACCCTTGTAGAGAAAAAGGGTCCCGACCACGCACCTGAATTTGAAGTTAATGCCGAATATCAGGGCAAGGTTATAGGAAGCGGACACGGCAGGAGCCGTAAGGCAGCAGAGCAGGAGGCGGCACGCGAGGCTCTCTCTGAAATAGAAAAGGCGGGCAAAAATGTCAAATAAAATTAAGAAATATAATATACCCGTCTTTATCCCTCACGAGGGTTGTCCGCACACCTGTATATTTTGTAATCAAAAAAAGATTACAGGTGTGGAAACCAGTGTGACTCCCGATGACGCAAAAAGAATAATAAGAGAATATTTAAGCTTTATCCCGCAAAACAACAGATATGTCGAGGTTGCATTCTTCGGCGGGAGTTTCACGGGGCTTTCAATTAAGATGCAGAGGGCGTTTTACGAGGCGGCAAATGAATATAGCGGTGAGATTGACGGAATACGCCTCTCTACCCGACCTGACTATATAAATAAAGAGGTTTTAACCCTCGCAAAAGAGTATAATGTCCGCACAATTGAGCTTGGGCTCCAATCGGCGGATGATGAGGTTTTAAGACTCAATGAACGGGAACATAAATTTTCGGATACTGTTCTGGCTTCAAATATGATTAAGGATAGCGGGATATCCCTCGGTCTTCAAATGATGATAGGAATGTATGGCTCAAATCCCGATAAGGATTATGAGACGGCGTTACAGGTTGCAGACCTAAACCCCGCTTGTGTCAGGATTTACCCAACCCTTACATTAAGGGGAACGTGTCTTGAAAAGCTCTATAATAACGGTAATTACACGCCTTATGATATGGAAACCGCAGTCGCTCTTACGCATAAAATTATGCGTGTTTTTGAGGATAAAAATATCGAGATAATCAGAGTAGGACTTCATTCTGATGAAAGCCTTACTGAGAATAGTATTGTTGCAGGGCCATACCACCCCGCGTTTAAGGAGCTTGTGCTGTCTAAAAGAAGACGTGATGAGATTGAAGCGGAAATTATCAAAAACAGACTTTCTGATTGTGTGTACGAGGTATATCCCCCAAAAGACAGAGTTTCGGAGTTTGTCGGACACAAGCGCACAAATCTTGAATACTTCAAGCAAAAATATAATATTGATTTAAAAATAACACCGAGAGATTAAACATCTTTCTTCCGGTGTTATTTTTTTTGTGAATATGGGAAAGATACAAATAATAGCATTTAATGTAAAAATTATTTTTAACTGGAGGATTATTATGAAAGACAAAGTTTTTGGTGTTCTACAGAGGGTCGGGCGCTCATTTATGCTGCCTATCGCCCTGCTTCCCGTAGCGGGACTTCTGCTTGGAATAGGAAGCTCCTTCACAAATGCCACAACTCTTGAAACCTATAATTTAAGCGGAATAATATACGAGGGCGGAATTCTCTATACAATACTCGATATTATGGCGAAGACGGGCAGTGCAGTCTTTGATAACCTCGCGCTTTTGTTTGCGGTCGGTGTTGCAATCGGTATGGCAAAGAGGGAAAAGGAGGTAGCGGCTCTCTCGGGCGTAATAGCTTTTATTATAATGCATACCGCGATAAGTGCGCTTATTACGGCAAACGGCGGCGTGGAGGCGATGGCGGTAAATTCAACCACACAGACGCTAGGTATTACTACATTGCAGATGGGTGTTTTCGGCGGTATTATAGTGGGTCTGGGTGTAGCTGCCCTTCATAACAGATTTTACAAAATAGAATTACCGCAGGTGCTCGCTTTCTTCGGGGGAACCCGTTTTGTGCCGATAATAAGCAGTCTTGTTTTCTTGCTTGTGGGAGCGCTGATGTTCTTTGTATGGCCGATTATTCAGGGACTTATAGCAAGACTTGGAAACCTCGTGCTTGCATCGGGATATGCGGGAACATGGATTTACGGAATTATTGAACGTGCGCTTATTCCGTTTGGACTTCACCATGTTTTCTATATGCCATTCTGGCAGACCGAGCTTGGCGGAGCGGTTATGATAGACGGAAATTTAGTTCAGGGCGCGCAGAATATCTTTTTTGCAGAGCTTGCGTCAAAGGCAACAACGCAGTTCTCTGTTTCCGCAACAAGATTTATGTCGGGTAAGTTCCCATTTATGATTTTCGGTCTTCCTGCTGCGGCATATGCGATGTATAAGTGTGCCTACCCGCACAAAAGAAAGGTTGCGGGCGGACTTTTGCTCTCCGCCGCGCTTACTGCGATGCTGACAGGTATTACAGAACCGATAGAATTTACATTCTTGTTTGTCGCCCCTGTTATGTATGTGGTTCATTGTATACTCGCAGGTCTTTCGTATATGCTGATGCATATTCTGGGCGTTGGTGTCGGAATGACGTTTTCAGGCGGACTGATTGACTTGTTTCTCTTTGGTATTCTTCAGGGAAACGCAAAAACAAACTGGATATGGATTGTGATAGTGGGACTTGTGTACGCTGTTGTTTATTATCTGATATTCAGCTTCCTGATAAGGAAATTCAATTTCAAAACACCTGGCAGAGAGGACGATGATGAGGAAACCCGCCTCTATACCCGTGCCGATATGAATGAGCGGAAAAAGAACGATTCGGACGCCGATGTTACAAGTGCGCTTATCATAAACGGACTTGGCGGAAAGAAGAATATATCGGATATAGATTGTTGTGCAACCAGACTTCGTGTTACTGTGAAAAAGGCAGACAAGGTTTCAGAAAACCTGCTCAAACAAAGCGGAGCATCAGGCGTTATCAAAAAAGGTAATGGCGTTCAGGTTATCTATGGACCGAAAGTATCAGTTATAAAATCAAATCTTGAAGATTATATCGAAAAGCATGGTGACGGCGACATAAAGGATGTTCCCATCAGCGAAGATGCCACAGAAAAGCATCATAATAGAAAAGGGGGAGAGGTTACCTTGCTCGCCCATATGAGCGGTAGGGTAGTCCCTCTTGAAAAGGTAGAGGATGAAGCTTTTGCGCAGAAAATACTCGGTGACGGAATTGCGATAGAACCAACAGAGGGTAAATTGTATTCGCCCTGCGACGGCGTTGTGGAGAGCGTTTTTGACACAAATCACGCAATAAATATTGTGTCAGACGGCGGACGCGAAATTCTGATTCATATTGGAATTGATACAGTTAAATTAAAAGGCGAGCATTTCAGGGCAGAGGTAAAAGACGGACAGAGAATTCACAAGGGCGAGCTGCTCATCAGCTTTGACAAGGACAAGATAAAGTCAAGGGGATTTAAACTTACAACTCCTATGATTATTTGTAACGAAGAGAGCTATAACTCTTTAAAAGTTCTCAAAACGGGCGATATAAAAGCGACCGAAAGCATTCTCGAAATTAAATAACTTGAAAGGCGTCCGTCTGGGCGCCTTTTGTTTGCGGAATGTTGCAAAAGTGAATTAGAAAATCAAAAATTTTCACATTGCCGCCCTGTCATATGCTTTATTTGAAAAATAAAAAATCAAAAATTTTTACATTGCCGCCCGCGACTCGGCATGGGCGGAACAGGGCTTGGCTTTAATTCAATAAAATTTTTGATTTATTCGCATCTTTTTATTTTTCAAAAAACACGAATAATCAAAATAATCCTTGACAAATCGTGGTAAATGTGGTACTATATTTGTCGGCAACCTGGGGCGCAGAGTTTGGGGCTGAAGAGTCACCGCCCAATTCCGGGCTCTACGGGGGTTATAAAATTATGGAGGTGAATAAACAATGGATAAGGAAATCAAGCAGGAAATCATCAAAAAGTATGCCATGCACGAAGGCGACACAGGTTCTCCTGAAGTTCAGATTGCAATTCTCTCATACAGAATTGACCACTTGAACGAGCATCTCAGAACCCATAAGAAGGACCACCACTCAAGAAGAGGCCTTCTTAAGATGGTCGGTGTAAGACGTAGCTTTTTGAACTACCTTGCAAAGAATGATATCGAAAGATATCGTGCTATTGTTGAGAAGTTAGGTCTCAGACACTAAAAACATCAGGGCGGCCGAGCTTCGGCTGCCCTTTTGACGTTTTCTCTGCAATAAAAATTTTAAAATTGCAAATAATAAAATTGCGGGATACGTTTGATTTTAGCAGTTAAAAATATGCACAGAAAATCCTCCCTCGCGGACCATCAGAGAGGGTGGAGGGGTTCGTTTAATCCTCTGTTTTGTGCCTGTTTTTAAGTGCTAAGCCAAACCTCCCGCGGAAAATACAAAGGAGGCAAAATTATGTCTAAAATTTTTGAAACAACAGTTGCGGGCAGACCTTTATCACTTGAATTTGGTAAGGTTGCAGAGCTTGCAAACGGTTCAGTAATTGTTCGTTACGGCGACACAGTGGTTGTTACCGCTGCTACTGCTTCAGACAAGCCCCGTGACGGCATCGATTTCTTCCCGCTTAGCATCGACTATGAGGAGAAAATGTACGCAGTAGGTAAAATCCCCGGCGGATTTACACGCCGTGAGGGCAGACCTTCTGAAAATGCAATTCTTACATCAAGAGTTATTGACCGCCCGATGCGTCCTCTCTTCCCGAAGGATTTGAGAAACGATGTATCTATCGTATCTACAGTTCTTTCAGTTGAGCAGGATAATGCGCCCGAATTCTGTGCGATGATAGGTTCATCTGCGGCAGTTTGCGTGTCTGACATTCCTTTCAATGGTCCCATCGCTGCAGTTTATGTAGGGTTAGTTGACGGTCAGTTCGTTATCAACCCCACAGAAGAGCAGAGAGCAGTAAGCGAGATGAGCCTTACTGTTGCGGGCAGTATGAAAAAGGTTGTAATGATTGAGGCTGGTGCAAACGAGGTTCCCGAAGATGTAATGTACGAAGCGATTATGTTCGCTCACGAAGAGATTAAAAAGCTCTGTGCATTTATTAAAGAAATCCAGGACGAGATAGGCAAACCAAAGTTTGAGTATGAGCATATGACAGTTGACGAAGAGCTTTTTGCCGATATCAGAGGCTATGCCGAAGATATGGTTAAGAGCGCTATGGACACAGATGATAAGACTGTCCGCGATGCAAGATTACTCGTTGTATACGAAGATGTTTATAATCATTTCGAAGAAAAATACCCCAAAGAAGAGTATCAGGCTCTCATCGATGAGGCACTCTACAAGCTCCAGAAGACAGTTGTAAGAAACTGGCTTATGTATGATAAGAAGCGTGTAGACGGAAGAGGAATTCTCGAAATCCGTCCCCTCTCTGCAGAGGTTGGACTTCTTCCCAGAACTCACGGCAGCGGACTTTTCAGCAGAGGTCAGACACAGGTACTCACTGTTGCAACACTCGGTCCTCTCGGGGATGCAAAGATAATCGACGGACTTGACAACGAAGAATACAGAAGATATCTTCATCACTATAACTTCCCGTCATACAGTGTTGGTGAGACACGTCCCTCAAGAGGCCCCGGCAGACGTGAAATCGGTCATGGTGCTCTTGCAGAGCGTGCACTCGTTCCTGTGCTTCCCACAGAGGATGAGTTCCCCTATGCTATCCGTCTTGTGTCAGAGGTTTTAAGCTCTAATGGTTCTACCTCACAGGGAAGTATATGCGGAAGTACGCTTGCTCTTATGGACGCAGGTGTTCCGATTAAGGCTCCCGTTGCGGGTATCTCTGTTGGTCTTATTACAGACCCCGAGGATGACGATAACTTCCTTACTATGGTTGATATTCAGGGCGTTGAGGACTTCTTCGGTGATATGGACTTTAAGGTAGCAGGTACCAAAAAGGGTATTACTGCTATCCAGATGGACCTCAAGGTTGACGGTCTTACACCTGCTATTATCAGAACTGCTCTTGAGCAGACAAAGAATGCAAGATACTATATCTTAGACGAAGTAATGCTCAAGGCAATTCCCGAAACAAGAGCAGAGCTTTCTCCCTATGCACCCAAGATAATTAATATGACTATCCCCGTTGACAAAATCCGCGAGGTTATCGGCAGCGGCGGTAAAGTTATTCAGGGAATTATCGCAGAAACAGGTGCTAAAATTGATATTGAGGATGACGGCCGTGTTTATATTGCTGCAGTTGATTCAGAAGCAGGTGAGAGAGCAAAGAGCATAATCGAAGGAATTGTAAAAGAACCTGAGGTTGGTGAAATCTATACAGGTCAGGTTGTAAGCGTTCTTGACTTCGGTGCTTTCGTAAACATTCTTCCCGGTAAGGATGGATTGATTCACATTTCAAAGCTTTCAAAGAACAGGGTTGAAAAGGTTACAGACGTTGTTAATATCGGTGATACCGTTAAGGTTGAAATAATCGAGATTGACGAAAAGAAGGGCAGAATAAACCTTCGCAGAATTGAAGACTAACAAAAAAGGGTGAACCGCGGTTCACCCTTTTATTATTGATAAGACAAAATTTCCAAAACTTTGCTCATATTATCCTCGGAATATTCAATTTCACAGGAGTAGAGCCTTGCTATTTCACACAGATTTTCGAAGGTTTGTTCGCCACAATTAAAAATTGTTTCTATCATCATAGACGAGAGCAGGGCGAACAAAATTCTCTCCAAAAACATTCCGTCATAAATTCCGTCTGCAATATGGCGATATATAAAATAGACGAGTAATTGCTCAAATTCAACAGAAAAATCAGCGGTGCAACCGCCCGAGATACTGCCTTTTTTGCAATCATTTAGGACATCGGTCCACTTGGGGTTAAGACGCTCTAATGATAAAAAGAAATCAACCCATTCCTGAAAGGATTTATCCGGAACAGATATGTTAAACTCGGATTTGAGGTTGAAAATTCTGTCATTGAGAGGGAAATTTCTGTTTTGCAAAATCGAAAGTATCTTATCCCTTAAATTGAAGAAAAATTCTTCGTCTTCGTGTTTTTCGGCTTTTTCGCTATCGCAGGAGATAACAGAGAGAGTTGTCTTTTCCTTGTTTGACAGAATGATGTGCACAGCCTCCTCGCAACACATACCAAGACCTATTTCGGTTCTTCCCGAAAAGAAATTACGGTATCGCGGGTGGTCGTTGCATATCTGGCAGAGACAATCCTCGCCAAGCTCGCCTATTATATCGCAGAGGTTATGCTCGTTTAAAAAGGGGCAACGCTCACCGCCAGATAATATAAAATGCGGAGTATCGGCAGTATCAATAGAGGAAGAGAGCCTTTTGCCGAATGCCCCATTAATGCTTTTATATAAGCTCATTGTGTCGGGGTCAATGTCAATTTCCCAGCCGATGCAACAGTTGTTCTTGCATTTTTCGGCGATGCAAGAAAACTCTTTATAATAATTGGGTGCATATGTTTTCATATTAAAATCCTCGATATTAAAAATAAAATCGATAAGATTATACAATCTTATCGATTTTGGTCGGGGCGACAGGATTCGAACCTGCGGCCCCCTGGTCCCAAACCAGGTGCGCTACCAAACTGCGCCACGCCCCGACGAACTTAAACATTATACACCGATATTGTAAAAATGTCAACTGTTTTTCGATAATTCTGCCGATTAAAATTAACTCATATGTATTGATATCTAAAAATCGGTGTGCTATAATGATTTCATCGAAGATGAAATCAGCGATATAAATTCCTTGCGGAATTTGCGATATACCCTAATGGGTGCGATATATTACTTCGTAATGCGATATGTCCCTTCGGGACGAGATAAGGATTTATATCATATAGCAACCGAATGAAATGAGGTTATATCGCATTTGGCAACAAATATATCGCCAAAAGCTTGACATCTAATTCGTTCACTGATTCTAAACTTTGATATACAAGGGACAAAAAAGCCTTCCCCTTGAGGGGAAGGTGTCAGCGATAGCTGACGGATGAGGTGGAAAAATAACGATTGCTGCGCAATCTACACCTCACCACCGCCTACGGCGGAGCCACACCTTGCGGAGAAGCTTTGATGTGTGGTATCCAGATTATACAGCCTTAGTGAATTTAAAAGGAGCGTAACTATGAATAAAAATAAAGGAGCAATCAGCGAACTTAAATTTATGAATTTCATACTGCTGACTCTAGCGGGTTTTATAAATGCGTTTGGTGTAACGATTTTTCTGACGCCTGTAAAACTCTACGACAGCGGTATATCAGGAACTTCTATGCTTCTTTCACAGATAGCGCCCCAGTGGTGTTCACTCTCGCTGTTTCTCTTAATTCTCAATATTCCGCTTTTTGCATTTGGATATAAAAAGCAAGGGAAAGCCTTTACAATATACTCCCTCTATGCAGTAGCGATGTATTCGTTAGGAGCGTGGCTCATAACCGACGTTTTACCAATTGATGTAACGCTTGCATCGCCTCTTGCGGGCAACGATTTGTTGCTTTGTGCTCTGTTCGGGGGAATAATATCGGGAATTGGAAGCGGTCTTACCATCAGATTTGGCGGTGCTATCGACGGAATAGAGGTTATGTCTGTTATCTTTTCAAAGAGAATGGGGATAACTGTTGGAACATTTGTTATGATATACAATGTAATTTTGTATATTATCTGCGGAATTATAATTGATAGCTGGATTTTACCCCTTTATTCTATTGTGACATATGGAGCGGCACTTAAAACGATTGACTTTATCGTAGAGGGCGTTGACCGTTCAAAGGGTGCGATGATTATAACATCAAAGCCTGACTTGATTTGCTCTGCACTTATGAGCACGTTCGAGAGCGGAGCTACAAAGATTTCTGTAAAGGGTGGATATTCTGACGAGAATAAAACAATGATATATTTCATTCTTGACCGTTTTCAGATATCCAGAATGAAAGATATTGTTCAAAGCATAGACAAGGATGCTTTTATCACAATTACAGAGGTTGCGGATGTTTTCAAGGCAAACATATCCAAGTAGGAGAACTAGAATGAAGCTTTATTTTGCACCCATGGAGGGAGTAACACCATATACGTACAGAAATACTCATGCAGAAGTGTTTGGTATGTGCGACGAATACTGGGCTCCATTCATTACCCCGACTGAAAATGAAAGAATAAGCGCAAAGACTCTGCGTGATGTATTGAAAGAAAATAATAATACAAACCTCAAGGTTCAGGTGCTCTGTAACAGGGCGTCTGCTTTTGTAGAATTTGCAAAGAGGCTGAAAGATGTCGGCTATGACGAGGTGAACTTAAATTTAGGTTGCCCGTCGGGAACTGTTGTAAAAAAATCAAAGGGAGCGGGAGCGCTTCGGGATAAGGAGGCTCTTGACAGTTTTCTTGAAGAAATTTTTACAAATTCCAACATAAAAATCTCGATTAAAACAAGAGCGGGGTTTTATTCCTATGAAGAATTTGACAAACTGCTCGAAATTTATAATAAATATCCGCTTTGCGAGCTTATAGTTCACCCAAGAGTGAGGGAAGATTTTTACAAAAATACGCCCGATATGAACACTTTTGATAAGGCTTATACAAATTCCCGTGCAAAGCTTTGTTATAACGGGGATATAGTGACACGCGAAGATTTTGAGAGAATAATTGCAAGCTATCCTGATTTAAACGGGGTTATGATTGGCAGAGGTGCAATTAAAAACCCTGCGATTTTCAGGGAGATAAGGGGTGGCGAAAAGCTTAAGACAGAGGAGCTAGTTACCTTTTCAAAATTGCTGGAGCAAAGGTATTTAAAGGTGCTCGGCTCGGAGGTTTACACTCTGCATAAACTAAAAGAAATATGGCTTCATATGATGCTGAATTATCCTGATGAAAAGAAAATTTTAAAATCTATAAAAAAATCAAATAAACTGGCAGATTTAAATAGTGCAATTACTTGTCTGCCTGAACTTTAGGAGAAATACACTTATGGAAAATAAATTTGATTTAATTCTTAAAACTACACCTGATTACAAGGAGGTCCCGAAATTTAACCCAACAGGTGAATTTGAGGGAATTAAAGCTATTACGTATGATGCCGCCCCAATCGGCAATATGAAAACCAAGGCTTTTGCGTATATAGGATATCCCGATGATGTTTCTAAAAAAGTTCCCGCGATTGTTCTGGTTCACGGCGGAGGAGGAGTTGCGTATCTGCCCTGGATTAAGAAATGGAATGAGCGCGGTTATGCTGCAATTGCGATGTCAAATACGGGCGATTTCCCTATAGAAATAAACGCAGGACACAGAGAGTACCCCGAACAGAAAGAGATGTGGAATCACGGACTTTACGGCGAATTTATAGAAGAGGGATATGTTGACGCCCCTGATAATGATAGTATGAAAAATTCAGAAAAACCGATTGAAGAGCAATGGATGTATCACGCAGTAAGTCAGGTTATACTCGCTCATAACATCCTCAGGGCAGATGATAAAATTGACAGCAACAAGATAGGTATTACAGGAATTTCGTGGGGAGGAGTTATAACCTCTCTCGCTATTGGTTATGATACACGTTTTGCTTTTGCAATTCCCGTTTACGGGTCGGGATATCTTTGCGAAAATATGGGCTTTTGCAACTATGTTCGCTATGGAAAGAATCCGCAGTTATGGCTCGCAGAGAAACGCTTTGAAAAAGTTTCGATGCCCGTTTTGTGGCAATGTTGGAACAGCGATGATGCGTTTTCGATAAATGCAAATTCGAAATCATACCTTGACACCATAAAGAATAATAATGATACAAGGCTTAGTATTGTGCATGAGATGTATCACGGACATATTGCCGGTTGGGACAGACCCGAGCCGTTTGCCTTTGCAAATTCTGTGTGCAAAGGTGCGGACAGATTTCCGACATTTGTATGTGATAATATTCCCGCTATATCTAACCCTGATAATGCAGAAGTTGTATTTGTAAAGCTATATTACTTGACAGAACCATTATTCTATAACACAGATGAAAACGGAAGCCCGCATATGGAACAGGAGTGGAATATTATAGATTGCGAATATGAAAATGATGAGGTTAAATATGAAATTCCAGACGAAGCAAGAGAATATTATTTTGAAATCGAATTTAAAATAAACGGTGGGAATTACATAACAACATCGCCGTATATACAAAGATAAATCACTATACGAAAACGCCATTTTGAAAATGGCGTTTTATTTTATATAGGCGTAAATAAAGCTTGATAAATATAGCGATTTGATGTATAATAATTCTGGTGAATTCCAGATATGTCGTTGTCGCAACGAGAATTCATACCATATCGAGTTTTTGTCCCCGACTTGACACGAGTGAGAATTGTGTCGAAAATTAATGAAAGGTAGAAAATGAGAATGAAAAAAAGAATTATAGGTGTAATATTAGCGCTTAGCATATTTTCAAATTTATATACCACTTTCCCGCTTACAGTAAATGCAGCTACAAGTGGCACTTGTGGTGATAATCTCACTTGGATAATAGATCAGGAAGGCACACTCACTATTAGTGGTACAGGAGCTATGTACGATTGGGGGAGAGATTCTGATGCTCCATGGAGATTGTCACGCTCTAGTATAAATAATGTGGTAATTATTAATGGCGTAACAAACATAGGTGAATATGCTTTTGAAAGTGATTATCCTAATTTAGAAAACATTACAATTCCTAGTAGTGTGACTAAAATTGGTAGACGAGCATTCGGTGGTTGTGAAAACTTAGAGAATGTTTATATAACAGATTTGGAAGTTTGGTGTAATTATGTGTTTGATGATTGGGCGGCAAACCCTTTATTTTATGCAGAAAATATATATTTGAATAATAAACTGCTTACTGAATTGGTTATTCCAAATACTATAAAGCAAATTAATAAATATTCATTTTCAGGATGTAAAAGTATAACAAGTATAATCATCCCTAATGGAGTAGTAAGTATAGGCGATTATGCATTTGACAGTTGTGATAATTTGATTAGTGTGTCACTTCCTGAAAGTGTGACTTTTATAGGACAAAGAGCATTTTCTTTTTGCAACAACTTGAAAAATATATCTATTCCTAATGATGTAACCAATATAGGTGGAGCAGCATTTTGTTACTGTAAAAGTTTAATAAGTATAAATATCCCAGATAAAGTGACAAATATAGGTAGAGATGCGTTTTTGATGTGTGAAAGTTTGGAGAATATTGTTGTGCATGAAAATAATGCAACATATTCTTCGACGGATGGAGTGCTATTTAATAAAGATAAAACACTCTTAATTACCTACCCAGGTGGTAAATCGGATACAGAATATATAGTTCCTAATAAAGTTACAACTGTTGGAATTTCTTCATTTAATGGTTGTAAGGCACTGAATGCTGTAACAATTCCGCAAAATGTTGCAGGTATCTATCGTGATGCGTTTGACCATTGTGATAATTTAGCTAACATAAATGTAGATAAAAATAATTTGGAATATTCATCAATAGACGGAGTGCTATGCAATAAGGATAAAAGTACGTTGATTATTTATCCTGTAGGAAAAACAGATGGAGAATATATAATTCCCGAAAGTGTCATAAACATTGGTTCGATGGCTTTTAATGGATGCGACAAATTGGTTAGTATAACAATTCCTGATAATGTTGTTAGTATCGGTTGGGCGGCATTTAATGGTTGTGGTAGCTTGACAAATGTGTACATAACTGACATGACAGTTTGGTGTAATTATACATTTGAACATTTTTCGGATAATCCATTGTATCACGCCGAAAATTTGTATTTGAATAATGAACTTATTACAGAATTGGTTATTCCTGATGGTGTTGAGAAAATTAATAAGTATGTATTTTCAGGATGGGATAATTTAACAAGTGTAACAATTCCAAGCAGCGTAAAAAGTATAGGTGCAGGTTCGTTTAATGAGTGTAAAAACTTAGAAAGGGTATATATAACAGACTTAGAAGCATGGTGTAATTGTACATTTGATAATATGAGAAGCAATCCATTGTATCATGCGGAAAATTTATATTTAAACAACAAACTTGTCACGGAATTGGTCATTCCAAATGGTGTTGAAAAAATTAACAAATACGCATTTGTGCATTGTGATAGTTTGACAAGTGTAATAATACCTGACAGTGTTACAAGCATTGGTGATTATGCATTTGATGGATGCGGTCATTATCCTACTTTACCCGGTGGTGCAGGGAGTTTAAGCGGAGAAGTTTTCAGTGGTGAAGGATTAAAAGAGATAACATTTTCTGACAGTATAATCACCATAGGCAGGAGTGCATTTAATGTGTGCAACAGCTTAAAAAGCGTGCATTATAAAGGTACTGAAGCTGATTGGACGAGCATAACAATTAACAGCGGAAACACACCTTTAAAAAATGCAACCATTAATTATGTTGCGTGCACAAAAACAAGTATTTCTGATAGTGGTAAAATATTTACCATTACACCAAAGAACATTGAAAATGGAAAAACTATAATTCTTGCACTTTATGAAAACGGAAAATTTATTGAAATGCAATATGCAATCTATGAAGGTAGTGACATATCTTTTACGACAACCAAAACATATACAGAAGTTAAAGTTATGGTTTGGAATGATTTGACAAAATTAAAACCCGTGTGCGATGTTGAAATTGTAAATTAATATGCAAGGTTTTCACTCGTGTCAAGTCTCTAAAAATTAAACATTAGTTTGCCGATTTATAATATTTACATATACTATCGGGTGCGAGAAAATCCAGTATTCTCGCGGGTTCTAAAGAATTTTGTTCAGAAAAAAACAGCTGAAAAAATAGGGGAAAGTTAGTAGGTCCTCTTATTCACTGTTCGCCTGACTTGACACAAGCGTTGCGAATGCAACGCAATGAATTGTCTGACGGCATGAATTGAAATCTGGGATTTCATGAATTGAGCCTGACGGCTCATGAATTGCACTTCGTGCATTCTTTATAAGAGGTGATTATCATGAAAAAAGTATTTGCATTTTTGCTTGTTTTTATGCTTTTAACAGTAAATGCTTATGCATATTTTGTGGAACTGGAAGAGGATAATACCTTTTCAATAGATGGTCCGTTCACAATCCACAATATTGATACCGATGGCAAAATTTTTGTTGGTGTTTTAAATAATAAAATTGTTACAAGTGCTGACTTTTCAAAGTGGGAACGGGTTGATAAAATTGCTGGTATTTCAGCAGTTTTATACCTTGACGGAAAATTCAATGCCTTTGGTGATAGTGTAACATACACTTCAACTGACGGAGTTAACTGGGAAAAAAACAACAATAATTTAGGCGGTGTCCCTGACAGTGATTATATAATAAAAAATAAAAATTCAGCAGTCGCTTTTGTTTGTGACAAAGGTACATTTCAGACTTATAATGGAATTAGCTGGAATAAAGTGGAAAACATCCCTGATGGGATAAAGATGCATAAAATAAATAATAAAATTGTGTTCTTTTCGGATGGATATATGCGTGGGCTTTATTATTCCGACACGGGTGAAAGCTTTAAACACGTTGTTATTGACGGGTTTAATGAATCTTATGGCGGAAACCATATTGGTTTTCGTAATGGTGAATATGTAATTGAAGACTACTGGGCACCTGTGAAAGATGAAACTTATTGCATTGTCCGCTACTCAACTGACCTTGAAAACTGGGAAAGCAGACTGGAAATAAGACCTGAACTTGCCGCAAGGAACGGAAGCTTTGTTGAAATTAACGGGGAAATATGCGAGTTTTCTTTAAACGGATTTGGTAAATATGATATGACAGACGGTATGTATGTATATGAAGACGGGTCAACATCACTGCCGCCTTATGTGCATTATAATTTTACTGACTTTGGCGTTTTGGGATGGTCAACAAATAATTTCAGTTATTTTGTTAAAAATGAAGGCACAATGCTTAAATTTGATGGCAGAGATATCAAAATTATCAGTTCATTTGTTAAAGATAATTTGTTTTATGGTATAACTCAGAATGGAACAGTGTGGAGGTCGGAAACGGGGACAAGCTGGGTAAAAACCGATGAAACTGCTTCTTTGGAAAAGGTAATAAAAAACACAGGCAGTAATGGTAAATTCACTTTAACTACTGAATTTGTTGAACGGGGCAGTCAGGCTGGCCGTGATATAAATCCTGAAATTACAGGCGAGATTTTATATGATGATGGCACTACAGAGAAAGTTGCCTATGAATATGCAAAGGATGACTATGTTAAGGTAATTGGAGGTAATGGATTCTTCTTGCTTGGCGGCTTTTCAATAGGGGAAGGTTGGTATTATTCGCCGGATGGTGTAACAAGAGAGTTTGAAATTATTGGTTTGCCTTATTCGCGGGATGTTCAGGGGGATAATTTAATTGCTAATGATAAATATTTTATGTATTTTTCTGATGACTTCGGCACAATAAAATATGGGCAATTAAGTCAGTTTGAACAGTTTAACAGCAATGATAAAAATGTAAGAGTAAAACTTAATGATGAATATTTATCCTTTGCAACGCCGCCAATTATTCAAAATGGCAGAACTTTGGTGCCCGTAAGATTTTTATTTGAAAGAGCAGGGGCAAAAGTTTTATGGAATGATGCTGATTATTCAGTAATAATAACTTTGGGTGAAAGAGAAGTAAAATTTAAAATAGGCGAAACTGATGCCTATGTTAATGGTGAACTTAAAGTTTTAGACGTTCCTGCACAGTTAATAAATGACAAAACATTAATTCCTTTAAGATTTGTTTCCGAAGAACTTGGGTTTACGGTTAACTGGGATGATGATGGTTACACGGCGGAAGTATATGGTGCATAGCACCGCTGGTGTTGAAAAATAAAGCCTTCCCCTTGAGGGCGATGATTGCGTAGCAACTCAGATGAGGTGGAATTGTAGGGGAGGGTCTCTGTACCCTCCCGAACAAACGGGTGGGGCTGGAACCCCACCACTACAACACATTACCACTGCCTACGGCGGAGCCTCTCCTCAAGGAGAAGCCATTGAAAGGAAGTGCTTAAATGAAAATTCTTTTTATGGGAACGCCCGATTTTGCAGTTCCCTGCATCGAAATACTTAAAGAGAACGGTCACGAAATTTGTGCAGTTGTAACCCAGAGCGATAAACCAAAGGGCAGGGGACACAAGCTTGTAGCTCCGCCTGTAAAGGTTTTTGCTCTTGAAAACAACATCCCCGTTTATCAGCCCGAGTCTATAAGAAACGGCGAGTTAAAACCTGTTTTAGACGAACTTTCGCCCGAACTTATAGTTGTTGTGGCATATGGGAAAATACTTCCTGAATATATTTTAAATTTCCCCAAATATGGCTGTATAAATGTGCACGCCTCGCTTCTTCCGCGTTATCGCGGTGCAGCGCCTATACAATGGGCGGTAATAAACGGCGAAAAAGAAACGGGTGTTACCACTATGCATATGGAAAAGGGACTCGATACGGGTGATATGATAGATAAAGCCGTAACCGAAATCGGTGAACGGGAAACCTATGGCGAGCTCCACGACAGACTCTCTGTTATGGGGGCAGAGCTTCTTATTAAAACTGTTTCTTCAATTGAGGCAGGAAACGCCAGAAGAGAAAAGCAGGATGATTCCTTATCTGACTATGCACCGATGATTTCCAGGCAGACGGGACTTATTGACTGGAACAAATCTGCGCAGGAAATCGTCAATCTTATAAGAGGATGTAATCCGTATCCTATGGCTTATACCACATATAATGGTGAAGTTTTGAAGATAATAAGTGCAGTTGTTGGCAATGAGTGCGCAGGAGTGTGCGGCAGTATCAAAATTGAGGACAAGAAACTCAAAATCGTCTGCGGTGACGGAAAATGCATTATTGCCGACGAAATTCAGCCGACAAGCTCTAAACGTATGAGCGTTGCGAGCTACCTGAACGGCCATACAATAGATGAAAGTGTAATACTTGTATAATAATTTTGAAAGGATGATTATATGTTTTTCCCTTTTTATGACCCGACGTGGATTATACTTTTGCCCGCATTGATACTTTCTCTTTGGGCGCAGTCAAGGGTTAACTCGACTTTTCGTAAATATTCGCAAATCAGAAACAGCTTTGGTTATACTGGTGCCGATGTTGCACGCAAAATACTTGATATGAACGGACTTCATTTAGTGAAAATCGAGCACGTGAGCGGTAACCTTACAGACCATTTTGACCCGAGGACAAATGTTGTAAGATTATCTGATGCCACCTACAACAGTCAGTCTGTCGGCGCAATTGGCGTTGCTGCCCACGAGGTAGGACACGCTATTCAGCACGCGACAGGGTACTCGCCCATACGTTTTAGAAACGCTATTGTTCCTGCGGTGAATATCTGCAATATGCTTTCCATGCCGATATTGTTGCTTGGCTTGTTTTTCTCATATACCTTTGTTATGGTCGGCATTATTATGTTTTCAGCAACAGTATTGTTTCAGCTTGTAACTCTTCCTGTTGAATTCAATGCAAGCAGACGCGCTCTTAATACTCTTGAGATGCAGAACATTCTCACGGGGGATGAGATTGTCGGGGCATCAAAGGTATTAAATGCGGCGGCTATGACATATGTTGCAGCGGCAGTAAGTTCAATTTTGAGTTTGCTCAGGTTGATGCTTGTATTCGGGAACAGGAGAGATTAATTTGAAGATAAATCCCAGAGAAGAGGCAGTAGTGGCTCTTTATAAAATTGAAAACGAGGGCGCATATCTTGGCAAAGCTCTGCAAGACGCGGTAGGAAAGTGTGATTTGCGTGACAGAGGCTTTGTAAATGAGCTTGTTATGGGAACTGTCAGAAATAAGCTCTATATCGACTTTATAATACAATCGTTTTCAAAAATCAAGCTTAAGAAATTGAGTCCTTGGGTGCTTTCTATACTTCGCATTGGCGTATATCAGCTTGTAAAAATGGATAAAGTTCCAAGCTCTGCCGCTTGCAACGAGGCAGTAAAGCTTGCGAGCCGTTATGCGCACAATGCGGCGCGCGGATATGTGAACGGCGTTTTGCGTAATATAGCGAGAAATCTCGACTCTCTGCCAGAGCCACAGGGGGAAATAACGGAAAAGCTATCCGTTCTCTTTTCGATGCCGTTGTGGCTTACAAAAAAACTTGTCAGTCAGTTCGGAGCCGATGAGGCAAGGTCAATTTTAGAAGATAGTCTTGTGCCGCATAACACAACTGTAAGGGTAAATATATTAAAAACTACTGCCAAGGCGCTTGTTTCTGCTTTGGATGAAGAGGGAATATCCGCTTCTGTCAGCGGCGAGGAAGAACAATGCCTTGTTATAGACGGGGCAATAGATATAAATAAGTCAGATGCGTATAAGAATGGCTTATATACTCTTCAAAATATAAACTCAATACGTGCGGCGCTTGCCTTAAATCCCAAAAAGGGTGAAACTATAATCGATGTTTGTGCCGCTCCCGGCGGAAAGACAACTCATATTGCCGAGCTTATGGGTGATGATGGCAAGGTTTTTGCTTTTGATGTGCACCCGCACAAAATTTCGCTTATCGAAAACGCGGCGAAAAGACTTGGTATAAATTCAATTGAAGCGCGATGCCATAATTCTGAAGAGGTTTGCGATGAATTAATCGGAAAAGCCGACCGCGTGCTTGCGGATGTTCCCTGCTCGGGAATCGGTGTGATACATAAAAAACCCGATGTTAAATATAATCGAAAAGAAGAAGATATATCTGTGCTTTGCGGTATTCAGGCGAAAATTCTTGATTCTGCCTCTCGGTATGTAAAGGCGGGCGGAGTGCTTGTGTACTCGACTTGCACGATTTTAGAAGAGGAAAATGGCGCGCAAATAAAAGATTTTGTTAAAAGAAACCATGAATTTGAGGTTGAGTTCGAAGAAACATATCTTGCACATAAAACGGGTGGCAGTGGTTTTTATATCTGCCTTTTAAAAAGAAAGATGAGCTAAAATATGAAGAAAAATTTAAGAGATTATACCCTCGGTGAGCTTGAGGGAATACTCACAAATATGGGCGAGGCAAAATTTCGCGCAAAGCAGATTTTCAAATGGCTTTACAGTGATATCGAAAGTTTTGACGATATGACTAATATACCATCCTCGCTTAAAGAAAAGCTAAAAAGTGAATATTCGATTAATATTCTCAAAATTGAGCAAAAATTTATTTCTGATATTGACGAAACAAGAAGATATCTGTTACAATTAGATGATGGGAATTTTATAGAATCTGTACTCATGAAATATAAGCACGGATATACAATTTGCATATCTACTCAGGTCGGCTGTGCGATGGGATGCAAGTTTTGCGCATCTACAAAAGGCGGCAAGGTGAGAAATCTCACGGGCGGAGAAATTATAAACCAGATTTTGACCGTTCAAAAGGACTTAGGCAGCAGAATATCAAATGTTGTACTTATGGGAATGGGCGAGCCTCTTGATAATTTTGACAACGTTATGCACTTTCTCGAAAATGTAAACAACCCGCTTGGAATAAATATCGGGCATCGGCATATATCTCTGTCTACCTGCGGTCTTGCGGACAGAGTACGCACTCTCGCCGATTATGAGTTGCAAATTACGCTATCTATTTCGCTTCACGCACCAAACGACGAAAAGCGCTCGCGGATAATGCCAATTAATAAAAAATATAATATTGAGGCTCTTATGGATGCTTGCCGATATTATATTAAAAAGACAAACAGACGCATTTCTTTTGAGTACACTTTGATAAGCGGTGTTAATGATACAGAGGAGGAAGCGAGAGAGCTTCTCGCTCTTATTTCGGGGATGCTCTGCCACATAAATCTGATACCCGTGAATGAGGTTTCGGATACGGGTTTTAAATCAACAAACCGAAAAGGTGTTGAAAAATTCCAGAGTGTTCTTACAAACGGCGGAATATCCGCCACAATAAGAAGGGAAATGGGTTCAGATATCAGTGCGGCATGCGGTCAGCTGCGGGCGGCTGCCACAAGAAAATAGACGTAGTATAAAGGAGGTTGATTGATGTGATACAAGCTTTCGGAATTAGCGACGTCGGATGCGTACGCGAGCTTAACGAGGATTGTTTCTGCTTGCATGGATTTACAGACGGCAGCGACAATGGCTTTTGTATCCTTGCTGACGGAATGGGCGGACACAACGCAGGAGAGGTTGCAAGTCAGTGTGCAGTCACTCTTGTCGCAGAGAAGCTTAAGGGAGTTTTGGAAAATCCAAACGATGCTAAAATCCCTGCGGTGCTTACAGAGTCTGTCGAGGAAGCAAATCGCAAGATTTATAATATGTCAATCGAAACTGAACAGCACAGGGGTATGGGAACGACGATAGTGTTGGCATTTGTTTTGAATAAATCCGTATGTATCGCAAATGTCGGCGATAGCCGTGCCTATGTCATAAATGATAATATCAGCCAGATAACATGCGACCATTCAATAGTTGAAGAATTGGTTATGAGCGGAACTATCACCCGCGACGAAGCGAGAGTGCATCCGCAACGAAATGTTATAACGAGGGCGGTCGGAACCGAATCTGTTGTAAAAACCGATATTTTTGAATATGATGCTGCTGATGGTGATACTTTAATTTTATGCAGCGACGGACTTTCTTCTATGGTAACCGATGAAGAAATCTACAATATAACGAAAAACAACGAAAGCCTGAAACAAACGGTCTGCAACCTTGTTGAAACCGCAAAGGAACGCGGCGGACTTGATAACATTACCGTTATAGGTATCCGATTTTAGTTAGGAGGTAGAAATTATGGATTTAATAGGAAAAATGCTTGCAGGTCGTTATGAAATACTCGAAGAAGTAGGAAAGGGCGGTATGGCTCATGTTTATAAAGCACAGTGCCACCTGCTTAACAGACTTGTTGCGATAAAAGTTCTTAAGGAGGAGCTTCGCGAGGACAAAGAATTTGTACAGCGTTTTAATACAGAGGCACAGGCGGCTGCAAGAATATCAAACCCGCACGTTGTTTCTATCTACGATGTAGGATTTGAAAACGGTCTTTATTATATTGTAATGGAGTACGTGGAGGGGATAACCCTCAAGGAATACATTGCCGATAAGCGAGTTCTTCCGTGGCGTCAGGCTGCTGGGTTTGCGGCACAGTTATGTGAAGGTCTCGATGCCGCTCATAAAAAATCAGTTATACATAGGGACGTTAAACCGCAAAATGTAATTATGACAAAGGGTGATGTCCTTAAGATAACCGATTTCGGTATCGCCCGTGCAACAACACAGGCTACAATATCTACTGCGAATTCCACAATCGGAACGGTGCACTATCTCTCGCCCGAGCAGGCAAGAGGCGGATATACCAACGAGAGAACCGATATATATTCGCTCGGCGTTGTGCTCTATGAGATGTTGACGGGAAGACTTCCGTTTGATGATAATACTGCTGTTGCAATTGCAATCAAGCATATTCAGGAAAAACCCATTCTCCCGCGAATTCTTAACAATTCAATTCCAAGGTCTATGGAAAACATCGTTATGAAGGCACTCAATAAAGAGCAGGACCTCCGATATGCGAGTGCGGCAGAATTCCTTGCAGATTTGCGTACGGCGCTTAAAAATCCCGATGCGCAAATCAATACGGGTGCGATTGACGTTGACACCGATGACGATTTGGGTGTTACACGCAAGCACAATTCTATCGATGATAATGATATAAAGGATTATAATAACAAGAAAAGTCTTGAATACGATGAGTATTCACAACGTCTTGACTCAGAAATGGAGGAGAGGAAGCTGAGACAGATTGACAGAAAACGCGCAATCAGGGAACAAAAGAAGAAGGAGCGTCGAATTACAATTGCGGCAATAGCTGCTGCAATGCTTGTTATTGCAGGACTCTACCTTGTATTTTCACTCCTGTCAGGTAACGGAATTTTCGGAATGTTCGGTGGCTCTGAAAAAATTGAGATTCCCGATGTAAGAGAAATGAAACTCACCGCCGCTCAGGATAAGTACAGAGATGACGGCTTCAGCATTATCAAAGCGAGCGAAAAGGCAAGCGAGCTTGAAGCGGGAACAATTATTGATCAGGATCCGCCTGCAGGCGACGATGTAACAAAGCGTGACGATATTATAATCCGCGTTGTTGTAAGTGCAGGAAACAAAACAAAGCTTCTTGAAGATTATACAAAGCTTAAGGTTGATGAGGCAAAGGCGCTTATTTCAGGTGAAGGCTTTAAGGTTAACATTGTTGAAAAGGAAAGCAGTTCAGAGGAAAAGGATGTTGTTATAAGTCAGGATCCCCCCGCAAAGACGGAGGTTTCGCAGGGTGCTCTTATTACTCTTTATGTAAGCAAGGGCGACGGAACCGAAAAGGATGACGATGACGAAAATGTTGAAGACAGCCAGACCTCAAACACCAATAATACCGAGAACAACGATACTAAACAGCCTGAAAAAGACAATAATCCTCCCGCTATAAGCGACGGAGCAAATGAATCAGGCGGCGGAAACGAGGGAGGCGCAAATGAGCCTTCACAGGGCGGCGAAACATCAACAGTTACAGCTCCTGGAATCAGCAACTAATTATGGAAGACAAAATTTTTAAAGGCGTAATAATAAAAGGCGTCGGCGGTTTCTACTATGTGGATACCGCCGATGGATGTTTTGAATGCCGCGCAAGAGGCAGCTTCCGCAAGGAAAACATTACTCCTCTCGTTGGAGATGAGGTTGAAATCACAGTTGATTCGGTTTCGGGGACTGGCTCGGTGGATAAGATTTTTGAACGCAAAAACGTGCTTTTAAGACCTCCTGTGGCAAATGTTACACAGATGGCGGTTGTTATATCCGTTGCAAATCCCAAGCCTAATTTTTATCTTACAGATAAGCTTTTGGCATCGGCAGAGCTTGCGGGAATAGAAATTGTCATCTGTATAAACAAAACCGATATTGAAAATGCAGAGTCAATATGTTCACTCTATGAAAAGGCGGGCTTTTGCGTTATTCCGCTATCGGCAATCGACGGGACGAATATTGAAGCTTTAAAAGAAAAACTCAAAAATAATGTCACAGTTTTTGCGGGAAATTCGGGCGTTGGAAAGTCCAGCATTTTGAACTGTGTTACTGATAGTGATGATTTTAAAACGGGCGAAGTGAGCGCGAGGGTAGAGAGAGGCAGACACACAACACGCCATACTGAACTTGTTGCTCTTAAAAACGGGGGTTATATTATAGATACTCCCGGTTTCGGAACGCTTGATTTTTCGATTCTTGATTTTAATAATCCCGCAAACCTCTTTCGTGAGTTTGAACCCTTTGTTCAAAACTGCAGATTCAGCGATTGCAGTCATACTGTTGAGGCGGGTTGCGCGGTAATTGACGCGGCAGAAAACAACGAAATAGCTCAGTCAAGACATGAAAGTTACGTAAGACTGGTTGAGGAAATACGTACTGCCCAAAAACGAAATCGCAGATAATAGGAAAGGACAAGATAGTTATGAGCAAAAATGTTATTATAGCACCATCACTCCTCGCTGCAGATGCAGGTAAGCTCAAAGAAGAGGTAAAAAAGGTAGAAAATGCAGGTGCCGAGTGGCTTCATCTTGATATAATGGATGGACATTTTGTTCCAAACCTCAGCTTTTCTCCGCATATTGTCAAGGCGCTTCGCGCTGACTCGAAAATGGTTTTCGATGTTCACCTTATGATAAGTGAGCCTGAAAAGTACATAGATGCCTTTGTTGATGCGGGTGCGGATATAATTACTGTCCACAGCGAAGTATTTGAAGGTGTTCAGAAATTGAGAAAAGTTGCAGATTATATACATTCAAAAGGAGTAAAGGCGGGAGTATCAATAAAACCTAAAACCTCTTTTGAAAGTGTAGAAGCTGCGCTTGATAAATTCGAGTTACTGCTCATTATGACGGTTGAACCGGGTTTTGGCGGACAGTCATATATGGCGGATATGGAAGAAAAAATAAGAAAAGCCGCAGAAGCCTCACTCGATAAGTATCCAAATCTTGATATTCAGGTAGATGGCGGTATCGGCATAAATACAATTAAAGGTGCCGCAGAGGCAGGCGCCAATGTTTTTGTTGCGGGTTCTGCTGTTTTTGGCGCAGATAATCCTGCGGAGGTTGTTTCAAAGCTCCGCACAATCGCAACTGAAAGATGAGATGATTTGGTGAAAGCGTTTATTTTTTGTAGCGGTGAGGTTGATAATTTGGACTCTCTCCGCAGTAAAAATTTCGATAATGGCTTAATAGTTTGTGCAGATGGCGGACTTGAGTATGCGAATTTACTTGGGATAAAGCCTGATGCGATTATTGGCGATAACGATTCGTGGGAGAATAAATACCCCGACTGCTTCGAGGTTATAGTTCACCCCAAAAAGAAAGACTACACAGATTCGAGATTATGTGTTGATTATGCAATCGAAAAGGGATGCACAGAAATCGAGATAATCGGAGGATTTGGGGGCAGACGCGACCACGAATACGCTCATTATTGTCTTATGGCGTATGCCCTTAAAAAAGGCGTAAAAATCGTTATGAGCAACTCCCGAAATGATATATGGATGGAAGATAAACCTTTTATGCTTGAAAAGACATCGCGCAAATATGTTTCATTTTTCCCATACGGAGAAGATGTATATGGATTTTCTGTGAAAGGTCTTAAATATTCTGCCGAAAATATAGTTTTAACTTGTGAGAGTGCTCTTGCTACAAGCAATGAATTTGCCGACAAGGATAGAGCCGAAATTTCGTTTGAGTCAGGGAGAATTTTAGTAATACTTAGCGACGATAAAGAGAGGTTATAGATATGAAGAGGCTGTTATTATTTACGATAATGTTGCTGATGATAGTTTTGCCTCTGTCGGCTTGCAGTACGGCAGAGTCGGAGGCGCGCGCAGATTTTGAAAGTATGATGGATATGTTTAAAACCTGCGATAAGACGCAAATTGATAAGTATTACAGCTTAGACGAGCTTGTTTCATATCTTGATAAAACTCAAGGTGAGCTTTTAAGCGATGCGGTTCTTTCGACTCTCGCTAAGATGGATTACAGAATTTTATCCTCCGATAAGCTCAGTAATACCGCCGTTGAATTCGAGGTTGAAATTACAACAGTTGATTTTTCTGAAATTGTAGAGAGTTTTATAAATAATGTAACTGTACTCGTTGAAAGCCCCGATTATAAAAGCACTGTACGCAAACTCGATAGCGATCGCTACAAATCGCTTATAGCGGAGCAGATGATAAAAGCGATTAACGATTCAGGCGGAGCAACAACTACCAAAACCTTAAAGGTGACAATGGTTAAAGACAGTGTAAGCGGCGCAAACTGGACACCGAGCGGGACTTCTGATGAGTTTTTAGGACACCTTTTTGAAAATTTAAGTAATGCAGTTGAGGCTCTTGTTTAGCATATTTTGGGCGTAATGTTCATATCCTAATAGCGAGGTGAATATTATGCTCAGTACAATCAATTTGAGAAAGCTTATAACCAGTCTTATTCCGTCGTATCTTACGGGATTTTTGGCTTGGTTTTTCACAAGAAATTCTATGGATGTTTACGGGAAACTGGTGTCTCCGCCGTTATCGCCGCCGGGATGGCTTTTCCCGATTGCGTGGATTATACTCTATACTCTTATGGGTATTTCTTTGTATCTTGTGCGCGAATCTTCGGCAAACAGCGGTGAAAAACGCAGAGCCTATATAATCTATGCAATACAACTTGTGTTTAACTTTCTCTGGACGATTTTCTTTTTCAGGTTCGGTCTTTACGGATTTTCTGCCATATGGCTCGGTGCGCTGATAATTCTTATAGCGCTCAACATACTATATTTCGGGCAGATAAACACGGCGGCGGCATGGCTGCTTGTTCCTTATCTGCTCTGGTGCGCTTTTGCACTATATCTTAATATAGGAATTTATATTTTAAATTAGAATTTCGAAGAGGTTTTGATTATTTTATCAAAACCTCTTCTTGACATAATAATTAATATATGGTAACATAGAGTCAAATACTAGATTGGGGTGTAGCGTGTGAAAAGAACGAAATTGGCTGACAGAATTCTGCCATCCTATACAAAAGGTGAAGAAGTTTTCAATATGGTCTCTCATATAGTGGGAGGGGCAATAGGCATAACTGCAATAGTATTATGCAGCGTTTTTGCTGCTCTGCGCGGGGATGCATATGCGGTTGTTTCGGGGGTTATTTTTGGAACAACCATGCTGATGCTTTATACTATGTCGAGCATTTATCACGGACTAAACCCTGACACTTGCGCTAAAAAGGTTTTCCAGATAATTGACCATTGCTCTATTTATATCTTGATTGCAGGAACGTATACGCCGATTGCGCTTTGCACAATCCGTGAATATAATGCTTTTGAGGGATGGGCATTGTTTGGGATTATCTGGGGAATTGCTGTTTTGGGGATTACTCTTAATTCGATTGATTTAAAGAAGTATAAGATTTTCTCGATGTTCTGTTATCTTATAATGGGATGGCTCATTGTTTTTCGTATAAAACCGCTTATAAGTGCGGTAGGTATCGGTCCGTTCTGGCTTCTTTTATCAGGCGGCATTTCGTATACAATAGGTGCATTGCTTTACGGAATTGGAAAGAAAAAGTGGCTTCATTCGGTATTTCACATTTTCTGCGTAATAGGAAGTGTACTCCATTTTTTGTTTATTCTGTTTTTTGTAATTTTATGATTTCGTGGGCGGGGTGTCTTTTGAAGATGCCTCGCTTTTTCTTGACATAAACTCTCTTTTATGATATTTTGTTTTATAGCAAAATAAAGAGAATTATACGGAAAAAGGGACAAAATTATGTTACAAAATCCACCAATACTAACACCGAGGCTTACCGCCGTAGCACGTCTGGTGCCTGATTGCCAATGCTTTTTTGATGTGGGGACCGACCACGCGTATCTGCCTGTCTATCTGTGTTTAAATAATGTGTGCAAAACGGCTGTTGCCTCGGACATAAAAAAGGGACCATTGCTCCGTGCCGAAAAAACCGTAGAGGCTTTTGGGTTGAGAGATAAAATATCACTACGGCTTGGCGGGGGTCTGGACACTGCCTCTTTAAACGAAGCTGACTGTGTTGCCATTGCGGGAATGGGCGGACTTGTTATAGCGAAAATACTTTCCCAAAGCGGTGGCAAAACCACGGATAATTGTCCGTTTATTCTTCAGCCTATGACGGCTGTGCCGGAGCTTCGCGAATACCTCTCTTTAAACGGATGGAAAATTGAGTCGGAGGGTCTTGCAAAGGAAGATGAAAAAATATATAACATTATGTTGGTGCGAAAGGCTAAAGGCGAAAATGAGCCAAATAAATTAAGCGAAGCAGAATTGTATATAGGAAAGCATCTTATAGAAAAAAGACAAGAGCATTTTGACGAATATTTAGAAAAGAAAATAAAAAAGCTTGAAAATATGATTGAGGGTTTAAAAATTTCAAAAAGCGATGAGGGGCTCGATAAGCTGAACAAAACCAAAGCTTTGCTTGCGGAAATCTTAAAACTTCGTTAGGAGTGTTTTTATGTATAAAGTAAAAGATATAGCAGAAAAAATCGAAAGACTCGCACCGACGAGTCTTGCTGAACCCTGGGATAATGTAGGTTTAATGGTGGGAGACGAGGAGCAGGAGATAAATAAAATACTTATTTGCCTTGATGTTACGTCGGAAAACATTCGCATCGCTGCAGAACAAAAATGCGATTTGATAATATCGCACCATCCGCTTCTTTTTTCGCCGCTTAAATCTGTTACGGAACAGACGATACAAGGAAGTATTGTACGCACACTTATAAAAAATAATATTTCTGTCTATTCTGCTCATACCAATCTTGACAAAGCAGACGGCGGAATGAACGATGCTCTTGCAGAAAAGCTCGGTCTTGACGAGGTTCGCTCATTTTTCCCTGATGAGTATGAAGACAGAGATAATATAGGCAGAATAGGTGTCCTTGAAAACCCCGTTGAGCTTACGGATTTTGTAAGCTTTGTCAAGAGTATTCTCGGTTGCCGAACCATACGCAGTCTTGGTATTCCGACCGAAGAGATACAAACGGTGGCTCTTTGCACCGGGGCTGGCGGTGATGGAATTTTAACCGCATATCGTGCAGGTGCAGACGTATATGTTACGTCAGATATAAAGCATCATGAGGCACAGCTTGCATTTGAACTCGGACTTAATCTCATTGATGCAGGACACTTTGAAACAGAAAATATAATCTGCGAATTTATGAAAGAGTATCTTGAAATGCATTTCCCGTCTATTGAGATTGTTGCTTGTGCATCAGAGCCTTATTTTATGTAACGCTCCCATATTTTCACTATAAATATAATGATTATAAGTAAAACGAGGGAGACAGCAATCCCCGTTAATCCAAAACCAAATGCCTCTCTCGGTGTAAAAATCCATCGAGGAGGCGTTTTTTGCATATAGACGGGAATGTATCGGGGTGATAGTCTTGTGGCGGCAAATGTGAGAAAAAATGCGACCATCCCCTGCAGGAGCTTTCCCGCAAGATATGGCTTTGGCGAAAGTCCGCACGGCATTACTACGGAGCATACCTGTGCAAAGACAGAAAGCCCCGAAAGAGCAAGGAAAAAAGATGCAAGTGGCAGAGTAAGAGTGTTTGGGTTTTCAAACAATAAATTCAGTCCGCCCGTCACTTCGAGGAAACTGTAAATATATTTTTTTGCACTGCAGTCGGGGATTACGGATGTAAATACTGAAAAGATTATAATAAAGCCGCAAATAATAAGCATGGTATCAACAGATTTTTCTATGGCTGTACCCATATCGGGTACGGCATTTTTTATTTCTGCGTCTTCAAAGGCGGGAGGAAGAGTATTTTTGTTCTCGCTATTTCCCCATCCTTTAAAAATTATTCCGCATATAAGGGCGGAGAACAGATGTATTAAGTATAGAAAAACACCTATTCTGTAATTTTGAAGCATTCCTATGCCGATTGAACCAATTACGAACATGGGACCCGAATTATTACAAAAAGCAAGGAGACGTGATGCCTCTGTTTTTGTGCATTCACCCGATTGATACAAGGATGCGGCGCATACTGCCCCAATTGGATATCCCGAGGTAACACCCAGGACGATTGCCAACGAGCCAGCGCCTGATATCCCGAATAATCTTTGGGTCAAAGGTGACAGAGTTCTGCTTGCGATACGCGCTATCCCTAAAGAAATAAACATATTTGAGCAAAATATAAACGGAAAAAGGGAAGGAATAACTTTATCAGCACAGAGCCTTAAAGCGTTTTCCGCACCATTTATTGCACTTGTCGGCGATATAATCATAGCTGATGCCATATATATAACAAAAACAGCAACTATATTTTTAATGATATCCGTATTGCTTCTCATATTTTCACTCCGAATTATTTTATATTATCTATTATTCTGTGAGGCGGAGCTATATTCATTTTTAAGCAAAACACGGCATAAAAATAACTATCGACTTTATAAAGGATTTGGTATAGTGAGCAAAATAAAAAAGATTAAAGAACGTGGAAATTCTTTTAAAAAAAAGGTAGCAGAGAGCATAGATGTATCGGGCGATTTAATTTTCAATGACGTTTTAATAAAAATCTGCGGCAGGCGCGAACTTGTACTTGAAAATTATAAAGGGATACTCGATTACAGCGATAAAATGGTTTCTGTATCAGCGAAGCCGAATAACATCAGGATAGATGGCAAAAACCTTGAAATAAAAATAATAACCGATGAAATTCTTCATATCAGGGGTGAGATATCCGCTGTTTATTATTCAGAGGAGTAGATTATGAAAATCGAAAATTTTTTCAAATATTTATCTGGCTATCTTACAATATGTGCAGACGGACCATTTACAGAAAGGCTTATTAATATCTGTATGCACCGCGAGATGCCGATCTGGGATATAAAACGCTGCGGAAGTCACAGGATTACTTTTAAGACCACAATTTCGGCTTTTAAGCAAATCAGAACCCCTGCAAAACGAACAAGGAGTCATGTGCGAATTACCAAAAGACACGGTCTGCCATTCACAATCCACAGATATCGACACAGAAAATTTGCGATTGCAGGGGGACTTGTTGTTATTCTTGCACTATATTATTTATCGGGACACATTATTGGGATAACTGTATTTGGCAATCAGCGCATCTCAACTGAAGAAATAATAGATAATTTAAAAATGTGCGGATTAAAAATTGGGAGTAAAACCGAAGATGTTGAGCCTGATATCATAAGAAACAGAATGATGTCAGAAATGGATGAGCTTGCGTGGATTGGAATTAACGCCAGCGGGGCGAGAGTTTATGTTGAGGTGGTAGAGCGTTTGGAGAAAGAGGAGGGTGTTGAAAAAGAGGGACGTGCCTGCAATCTTGTGGCAGCACGTGACGGCGAGATTGAATCTATTGAAGTGCGCGAGGGTCAGACAATAGTTAAGACAGGTTCGGGTGTGAGGAGCGGAGATGTACTGGTAAGCGGTGTTGTTGACAACTCTGTAAGCGGATTTAGATATGTAATGGCGAGAGGGGAAGTGTACGCAAAGACCAGATATAAGAAAACGCGGTCCTACCCGCTTGTATACACGGAAAGGGTTCCTACAGGCGCTATAAAAAAGAGGTTTACTATTTCTTTTATGGATTTTAAAATTCCGTTTTTTATAAATAAAGCAGAGCCGTACCCTGAATTTTCTTATAAACAAAATAAGGCTGTGTGGAGGTTCCCTTTTAATTTATTACCGCCAATTAATATAGAAAAAGAGGAGTATGCCGAGGAAGTATCAGAGGTTAAGGAGCGTACCCGAGATGACGCGCTCCGTGAGGGCTCGCTTCAGCTTTTAAACGAACTCAAAGCTGAGCTTGATGAAGATGTGGAAATAAAAGAAGAAAATATAGATTATACCTTGACAGAACACGGCGAGGTGGAAATAACAGCTGAGCTTATCTGCAGAGAGAATATAGCAGTCCCGTCTGTAATTGAAATCCCTATCTAAAGCTTATTGTTATAAAAATGTTAAAATTTCAAAAAAAGTTGAAATATTTTAAAAAAACACTTGCTTTTTAATAAAATAAGTGGTAAAATGTTAAATACTGATGTGAAAATCAAGATTAAAATGCGGAGGTGAAAATATGCCTAATATTAAATCAGCTAAAAAGAGAGTTTTAGTTATCAAAAAGAAGACTCTTCAAAATCAGATGGTTAAATCCCAGCTTAAAACAGCTATTAAGAAGTTTGAAGCTTCTCTTAAAGAAGGGAAGGCAGCTGCCTCCGAAGCTTATAACTTTGTTGTGAAGAAGACAGACCAGGCGGTTGCTAAGGGTATTCTTCACAAAAATACTGCTGCTCGCAGAAAGAGCAGATATGCGGCAATGCTCAACAAGATTGCCTAACTTTTTTGAAACATTACTAAGATGTGTGAAAATTCTACGCAAAGGGTCGCCGAAATGCGACCCTTTATTTTTGTATAAAAAAGACCGCATCTGCGGCCTTTTATTTTGCGTTAAGGATAACCGAGGTGAGTATAAGTATAATTCCGATTATCGAACAGATATTCATACTTTGATTTAAAAACAAAAATCCGCTCAGAGCCGCTACAAGCGGTTCGACAGATGCGACAATAATTGCTTTTGATGCTTCTGTGCGTTTTAGTGCATTGGTATACAGAGTATATGCCACAAAGCCTGTGAGAACACCCATTGTTATAATAATTGTCAGCATTTTCACAACATTGTGGCTGACTGTCAGTTTGTGTATCATATCAGGAGCATCTGCAAAAACCACAGAGGTAAGGGCTGCAAAAATGAAAGCCCAAAGCGTAGAGGTTTTTGTATCATACCTTGATAGTGCGTATGTTCCGAATATGCTGTACGAACCGTAGAAGAACCCTGATAATAGTCCGAAAACAACTCCCAAAGTGGTAATTTTGTTATCTTGCCCGAATATGCCTGAAACAAAACAAGCTCCTACAAAAGCGAAAACCAAAGCAAAAAACTTATGCGGGGTTATCTTGTCCTTGAATAATATTCTCGATGCAACAATAACCATAGCAGGTGCTGTATACATAAGACTTGCCGCAACTGCAAGAGAGGAGTGAGTCATCGACATAAAATAGGTAAAGGATGTCATCATGACGCCGAGAACGCCCATACAAAAGAGCAAGGGTATGTGGCGAGGTTTAATTTTAAAGGCGTTTCGGTTTGTAAATAGTGCGGCAATCGTAAATGTAATTGCTGCAACAATAAGCCGAAGTGATGTTATCTGCAGCGGTGCAAAGCCGAATTCTGCGGACAGTACATTTGTAAACAGTCCCATAATACCCCACAAGGTTCCGGCAAGCAGTGCACAGATAAAAGCAATTTTGTTCATATGGATACTCCTTTACTCTCTGACAGAAATACCCTCATCTTTGAGATATTTTTTAAGGTCTGATATTTCTATTTCTCTGAAATGGAAGAGGGATGCCGCGAGAGTCGCATCTGCCTCGCCGTCGGTGAGGGCGTCCTTAAAATGTTCCATTGTGCCTGCACCGCCCGAAGCGATTACGGGAATTGATACCGCTCTTGAAATAGTCCGTGTAAGTTCGATATCATAGCCCGCTTTAGTTCCGTCGCAATCCATTGAGGTAAGGAGTATTTCGCCTGCGCCAAGCTCGTCAACTTTTTTTGCCCACCCGAGCGCATCAATGCCTGTGTCAATTCTGCCGCCGTTTATGTATACATTCCAGCCGTCGCCCGTTTCGCGTCTTTTTGCATCAATAGCAACAACAACACACTGCCTGCCAAACTTATCAGCTGCATCGGAAATAAGCTGCGGATTTTTAATTGCCGCAGAATTGATGGAAATTTTGTCTGCACCTTCTTTTAAAAGACGGCGGAAGTCATCGACAGTACTAATTCCACCACC
This sequence comes from uncultured Clostridia bacterium, assembly GCA_937911665.1. GTDB lineage: Bacteria > Bacillota > Clostridia > Monoglobales > Monoglobaceae > UMGS1820. The sequence goes on from CALDQB010000043.1 coordinate 37,852, forward strand.
AACTGTAAAGGGGATGAAAACGGTTTCCGCCACCTTTTTTACCATATCTACAACTGTGCCCCTTGATTCGTGGCTTGCAGTTATATCAAGAAAAACAAGCTCGTCTGCGCCTGCCTCGTTATAAATTTTTGCAACTTCAACGGGGTCGCCGGCGTCGCGGAGATTTACGAAATTGACACCCTTGACAACTCTGCCGCAGTTGACATCAAGACAAGGGATTATACGCTTTGCGTACATTATAAGTCACCCCCGAGCTTTGTGAAATTCTCAAGTATTTTAAGTCCCGTCTGTCCGCTTTTTTCAGGATGAAACTGTGTTGCGTGAATATTGTTAAAGCTTAGCGCAACGGGAAGTGATTCCGAATAATCGCATACAGCGGATATGATAGATGTATCATCGGGGTTCATATAATATGAATGAACAAAGTAAACAAACGAATTTTCGTTGATTCCGTCAAAGAGAGGAGAGACTTTCGGGAAAGTGATAGAGTTCCATCCCATATGCGGAATTTTAAGATTTGTTTTTTTGGGAATTTGCACATTCTTGCCTTTGAAAATTCCAAGCCCTGAAACCCCGGGGGATTCTTCGCTTTCCTCAAAGAGCATCTGGAGGCCAAGACAAATGCCGAGAAAAGGCTTGCCGTCTTCGCAAACTCTGTATATGCATTCGTCAAGCGAGTCTCTGCGAAGTGCAGAAACACAATCGCCGAACGCACCAACACCGGGAAGGACAACCTTTTCTGCAGAAAGTATATCAGACTTATTCGAGGTTATACAGGCGTCTGCCCCTATGTACTCGAATGCTTTTTGCACAGAACGTAAATTTCCTGCACCATAATCAATAATTGCTATCATTTTATCACCCATTTTCTTATGCTAATGAGTATAATATCACATAAAATCGGATTTTACAAGTACAACTTAAAAATGATTATTGATAATACATTATTTTATTTGCATCAATATATATTACAATTTTGTAAAATGTATTGCAATTTGTCAGAATATGTGTTATTATACTCGTAATTTAATATGCTATGCGAAGTTTTCAGAACATTACTGCGTGAACTGAAATCGGAGGGGTCTCTGGAGAATCTCATTACGTGAGTGCCGAAGGTGCAAGGCGCAGATGCGCTGAATCTCTCAGGCAAAAGGACAGAACAGACCAAAATACACACAGACTGTCTGTGCTTATTTTCCAGAGCTATTGTTAATCAATAGTTCTTATTTTTTTAGGAGGTACATACTATGCAGGAAACAATTTTATCAATCGTGGCGAAAATCAATTCCTATCTTGCAGACTATATTCTTATAGCTTTGCTCGTTGGTGTTGGACTTTTCTTCACAATAAAAACACGCTTCGTTCAGGTGCGTTGCTTCGGCGAAGGTATGAAGAGAGTGTTCGGCGACCTTTCTCTCCGTGGCGGAAAGAACAAGTCGGGTCTTACATCTTTTCAGGCTTTGGTTACTGCTATTGCGGCGCAGGTTGGTACAGGTAACATCGTAGGTGCGTCCGGCGCTATCTTAATCGGTGGTCCCGGTGCTATATTCTGGATGTGGGTTATCGCATTTTTGGGAATGGCTACAATATACGCAGAAGCGGTTCTTGCTCAGGAAACAAGAGTTGTCGATGAAGACGGAACTGTTCATGGCGGACCTGTTTATTACATAAAAAAGGCTTTCCCCAACGGATTTGGAAAGTTTCTTACATTCTTCTTTGCGATTGCGACAGTTCTCGCCCTTGGATTTATGGGTGCAATGGTTCAGTCAAACTCAATCGCTGAATCATGCAATAACGCTTTCAATATTCCTGTTTGGATAGTAGGTGCTATTCTTGCAATCGTGTGTGCTAGTATTTTCCTCGGCGGAATTCAGAGAATTGCATCAGTTGCTGAGAAGATTGTGCCTGTAATGGCGGTTCTTTTCCTTCTTGGAGGTTTAATAGTTCTCGTTACAAACCTTTCAGGACTTGTTGAAGCTATCGGAATGATATTTAAGTTTGCGTTTACACCGAGTGCCTTAATCGGCGGTGGTATTGGTTATGCTTTAAAAACTGCTATCAGTCAGGGTGCAAAGCGTGGTCTTTTCTCAAACGAAGCAGGTATGGGTTCTACCCCGCACGCTCACGCAATGGCTAATGTAGAAAAACCGCACGATCAGGGTGTTGTTGCTATGATTGGTGTGTTTATTGATACTTTTGTTGTTCTTACAATGACAGCACTTGTTATTATAACCGCTCTTTACACAGGCCCCACAGGTCTTGGAATGATGCCTCCGGATACATACAAAGCGGCGCTCGATGGAGTAATGCCGTTTATGGGAGGTATAGGTATTTCTAAAACAAATGCTATGCAGGTTGCCGTAACAGCTGGATTCCCGTCATTTATGAGCGGTCTCGGCAGCGGTTTTGTTGCTATCTGCCTTTTGTTCTTTGCATTTACAACAATCATCGGTTGGAATTTCTTTGGTAAATTGAATATTCAATATCTCTTCAAGAATAACAAAATCGCCGTTGCGGTATATTCTGTTATAGCTATTGCTTTCATTTTCCTCGGTGCTATACTTAAGAACGATCTTGTTTGGGAACTTACTGACTTCTTCAATTACTTGATGGTTCTCCCCAATGCTATCGCCCTTGTGGCACTTTCATCTATTGTTATTAAAACGGCAAAAACAGCGAAACCGAAAAAATAAGATAATGAATAATAAAAAGGGAAAGCTCGCAAGAGCTTTCTTTTTTGTGACCTTGATAAAAATGACGATTTATGTTATAATTGTTGCATAAAGAATTTTTTTCATAAAATTCTCAAGAGCTAACGCTCTTTTGTGCTCTTGCGAGCACCGCAACAATTGACGGCGTCGCAAAAATGCCCTTGCAAGTATTTTTACTCCTGGTAAAATGATTTTCGGCATCTAAATTGTGCACGAATTCTATAACGATTTCATGAATTGAGTCTGCGACTCATGAATTGCACCTGTCGGTGCATTAAAGGCAATTCAATTCATTTTTTGGACTAACCTAACACGAACTATAAGGAGAATGTCGAATATTGGCGAAAACAAAAGCCTTCCCCTTGAGGGGCGATGCTTGCCGGTGGCAAGCGTTTATCGCCGACCGAACCGAAGGCGAGACAGGTGGGTTGCGTAGCAACTCGGATGAGGTGAAAATCGTAGGGAATGACCTATGTGTCATTCCGCGGAACGCCACGCAGGGCGTTCCCTACAACACCTCACCACCGCCTACGGCGGAGCCTCTCCTCAAGGAGAAGCCTTTGAAAAACTGCATCTAAATCTTATGTGTCGCAATGTAATGTGTGTCGAAACTTGTCTGAAAATAAACTAAAATTAGGAAGGGAATATCTATATGGATATCATACAGAGTTTTTATGATAATTTGGCTTCACAATATGATAAGCTTTTTCTTGATTGGCAAGCCACAACAAAAGAACAAGCTTTAATATTGGATGGATTGTTTAAACACAATGGATATGGTAACCAGTCTAAAATTCTTGATTGTGCTTGTGGTATTGGAACCCAGGCAATAGGGCTTGCTTCTATTGGATATAATGTAACTGCTTCTGACATAAGTGATGGTGAACTTAAAGTGGCAAGACAACGAGCTATGAAAAACGATGTAAAGATTTGTTTTAAACATGCCGACTTTCGGGTGTTATCCAAAACCTTTTCACAAGAGTTTGATATTATTATTGCTATGGATAATGCTTTGCCTCACATGCTTACAAAGAGTGATTTGGAAATTGCTATCAAGAGTATAACAAGCAGGTTAGCGACTGGCGGTATGTTTGTTGCAAGTATTAGAGATTATGATGCACTGCTTGAAAGTAAGCCACCATATTCTGCACCATATATACATAAGACAGAAAAAGGACAAAGAGTATCTTTTCAAACTTGGAGTTGGGATTGTGAATGTTACAGACTTATTCAGTATATTATCGAAGATGAAGAAACACTAAAAACAAATAAATTTGAATGTGAATACAGGGCGGTTCGGAGAAAAGAACTCACAAACTTACTTCTTTCTAATGGTTGTAGCAGTGTGGTATGGAAACTCCCTGAAGAAACAGGTTTTTACCAACCAATTGTAATTGCAAAGAAACAATATTTTTTGACCTTAACTTAACACGAACCTGACAGCAAAAAGGTTTGCACTAAACCTTAGCATATAAAGATCTTGAATGTTGAAAACTATCTTATTTCTAACGAGAGGAGAAAATAAAATGAAGAAAGCAATGTATGTTGATACTATAATAGGTACAGTTGGTGATGAAAAAGCGACAAGTTTTCATGGGGGAGGAAAAACCCATCCCGGTGCTTGTGTTCCGGGGGGGATGGTGCAACTATCACCCGATACAGTAACCGGTGGTGATAACGGTACTGGATATAATTATTGTAATGATACTATTGAAGGGTTTAGTTTTAACCATATGAGTGGTATTGGTTGGTACGGTGATTTAGGTAATTTGCAGATTATGCCTGTTGTTGGAGAAACTGAACTCCGAAGTGGCAGTAACGAGGAAATACCATTTAAAAAAGGAAAAGTTGGTTGGAAATCTTCCTTTTCCCATGATAATGAAACCACAAAAGCAGGATACTATTCAGTTTATTTAGACCGCTATGATATTCTTGCAGAGGCAACTGTATCTCAACACACAGGTATGTTGAGATTTACATATCCTGAAAAAAAGGATGCAAGAGCAATATTTAATTTTTCACGAAGAATTGCTGGACATGCTGATTTTGAACATATTGACATTATCAGTGACAGTAGAATCGAGGGATATATTAAGTGTACACCGGACGGAGGTGGATTTGGCAGAGGAAAAGGCGGTATTTACTACAATTTATATTTTGTATGTGAATTATCAATTCCGGCAAAAAATATGCAGTTCTTCTCCAATGAAGAATATATTAATAGCCATATAAAATGTTTTGAAGGGGAAGACGTTGGATTAATAGTTGATTTTGGTGAAAATGTAAAAGAACCTGTAATGATACGATGCGGTATTTCATATGTTGACTTACAAGGAGCGAAAAATAATCTCGTAACAGAATGCAAAAACTTCAATTTTGGTGAGATGGCACAAAATGCATTTGATGAGTGGGAGAGAAATTTTGATATAGTCGATGTTTCGGGTAGTGATCAAACAGATTTGAAAATTTTTTATACTTGTCTTTATCACACAATGTTAGATCCGCGTTCTGCGGTAGATGTTGACGGTCGATTTACTATTGGTGATGGAACTGTTTTTAAAGAGAATTATACGCATCGTACAATGTTCAGCGGTTGGGATGTTTACCGAAGTGAATTTCCACTTTTAACTGTTATCCGTCCTGATATTGTTAATGATGAAGTAAATTCACTAATAAAAATTTCTGAGCACAGAAATTCTTCTTTCCCTAAGTGGGAACTGATGGGAATTGATTCACATTGTATGGTAGGTGATCCCGGATTAATAGTTGTTGCAGATGCATATATAAAGGGGATTCGGAATTATGATGCACAAAAGGCATATGACATTGCATTAGCTTCAAGTAAAGCGTTATCTGAGCTTAATGGGAAACCGTTTTATTCTGTTAGACCCAATAGTCAGCAGTATCAAAATGAGGCATATATACCAAATAGGATTAGTGACACATTGGAATTTCTACTTGCTGATTATACAATGTCAGGATTTGCTGATGCTATGGGAAAAGAAGAAGATGCGAAATATTTTATGAACCGAGTGAAAAGGTACAGTGAGAATTTTGATAAAAATTTAGGATTTATGGCACCAAGGGATGAAAACGGGAATTTTGTTGCTATAAAAAACGAATACGACACAACAGGCTGTGTTGAAAGTAATATTTTACAGCAAACATGGTTTGTGCCGTATGATATTGTCAATTTAAGTAAACTTTTCGGAGAAGAACGAACAGTAGAACTGCTTGAAAATTTTTTTGAAAAAGCAGACCTTTCGGCTTTGTGGAATGATAATTATAATCATTCAAATGAGCCATGCCATAACATTACGCACTATTTTAATCTCCTGGGATTACCACACAGAACTCAATACTGGACAAGGAGGGTTCAAAAAGAAGCATACAGAACCGGTGCATTTGGCTTTTGCGGAAACGAGGATGTGGGACAGATTTCTGCTTGGTATGTGCTTTCGGCACTGGGCTTTGCACAAATTTGTCCCGGTTATGAGGCATTTTTTATAAACACACCACTTTTTAAAACCTCGCGAATTAAACTAAACAAAGAATACCACACTTGTTTGGTTTCAAAAGAATTTGCAATAGAGTGTGATAGAGATCCGTTGGTATATCCATACATTAAATCTATTTATTTGAACGGACAAAAACTTGAAAGAACCTATATCACTTATAAAGAAATTACAGCTGGCGGAAAGTTACTGTTTGAACTTTCGGAAGAACCGTGCGACGAATTAATGAATGAAATACCAGATAACTTTTTGTCCTGATATGACATAAGCAATGACTAAAAAAGATTGGTATCTAAAGCTTATATCCCTTATATAAAGATGTCGAAACATGTAGAAAAAGGTAGGAGAAAAAGCAATGTTTGAAAAGTTAAAAAATTTTTGTGATTCGTTTCTTGAACTTGGGGTTCCGGGATTTGATTTAGTGATTTATAAAGACGGGGAATGTATTCTCAGGTATATGAATGGCTATAGCGACCCGGAAAACAAGGTCAAAATAAACGGGAACGAAAGATACAACATATATTCCTGCTCAAAGGTTATCACTTGCACAGCGGCATTGCAGTTATTGGAAAAGGGGCTGTTTTCGCTTGAAGACAAACTTTCTGACTATATGCCCGAATTTGCGGAAATGACGGTCAAGACTGATGGCGGTATTAAAAAGGCTGAAAATCCAATTTTAATAAAGCACTTATTTGAAATGACAGCAGGTTTTTCCTATGCCTGCTATTCACCGCAGTTAAAAAGATGCATTGATGAAACTTCCGGCAAATGTCCTACTCGTGAGGTAATGAAGTATCTTGCTGAGGAGCCATTGCTTTTTGAACCCGGGGACAGATGGGAGTATAGCCTGTGTCACGATGTTTTAGCGGCTTTTGTTGAGGTGGTATCGGGCGAAAAATTTGAAACCTATGTTAAAAAGAATGTTTTTGATGTAGTCGGAATGGGAAATTCTACTTTCATGTTGCCTGAAGAAGAAATCGAAACTATTGCACCGCAATATAGATTTGAAGATGGCAAAGCAGTTAATATCGGAAAGCCCATCTTTAACTATAAAATTGGCACTGAATATGCTTCGGGCGGTGCGGGTGGTATTTCTACTGTTGATGATTATATAAAGTTTTTAGAGGGACTTCGCACTTATAAATTATTAAAGTCCGAAACGGTTGAACTAATGATGAGCGACCGTTTAACAGATGAGCAAAAAAGGACATATTGGACAAAAGATTCTCATGGATACGGGTTGGGTGTGCGTTGCCCTAAAGGAGATAAAAGATATATCGATTTTGGTTGGGGCGGTGCTGCAGGCGCGTATCTTGCCATTGATGTTCAGAATGCAATTTCGATTTATTTTGGCACACATTTATTATCATCTCCAGCTCAGGGGTTGCGTTCGATGCTTTACAGATTTGTAAGAGCAGAACTGATCGATAACAACGAGTTTGAAGGTGTGTATAAAGATTTGGAAGATTTACATGATTACAAATTAACATATTAAAATTGCAAAATGTGAAGGTGGTTTGCATCTAAACCTTATGCCTCGCAATAATAAGTTCAATTTTAAAAATCAAAGGAGAGAATATAATGCGAACAATTTTCATGAGATACCCCGACGGGAAGGCGAAAGCGGTTACATTCAGTTACGATGATGGAGTGCCGCAAGACAAGCGACTTGCAGAACTGTTTAGCAAATATAATATGAAAGGCACTTTTAACTTTAACTGTGAATTTATGCGAGGGGAGAATTTCACAAAGGAACAAATTAAAGAATATTTCTTATCAAAAGGACACGAAATCGCGGTACATGGAGCAAATCACAGAGCAAACGGAAATATGAGGCCTATTGAAGGAATAAGAGATGTGCTGGATTGCAGACTTGAACTTGAGGAGAAATGTGATTCTATTATCCGCGGTATGGCGTATCCCGATAGCGGAATAACACTGATGGGTAATTTTGGCACCTGTGAAATGGTAAAACAGTATCTTATCGAACTTGATATTGCATACTCGCGAACATTAGGTGGAGACAATAACTCTTTTATGTTACCTGCAGACTTCCATGCATGGATGCCCACTGCACACCACAACAACCCGAGGATTATGGAGTTTATTGACGAATTCTTAAAGCTTGACATTTCTACAAAAACATACCATGCAAGAAGGGTTCCGCGCCTTATGTATATATGGGGACATAGCTATGAGTTCGACCGTAATGACAACTGGGATCATATGGAAGACATTTGCAAAAAACTTGCAAATAATGATGAAATATGGTATGCAACAAACATAGAAATCTATGATTATGTAGAAGCCTATAAAAGTTTAAAATATAGTGCTGATGGTCATAGAATTTATAATCCCACACTTTTTACAATATGGCTGGATGTTGATGGTACGTTATATAGTGTAAAATCAGGCGAAACTATTTGCATCTAAACCTTATGTGTCGTAATAAGGATGCCGAAAAAAATTGAAATCAAAAAAGCCTCCCTTGCCTAAAGGGGGCCTTTGGAAGGGTTGCATCTAAACCATCTGTTCTACATTAAAATATAAATAGAAAGAGAGAATAATTATGAGTTATCTTGGAATTGAGCTTGGTTCAACACGAATTAAAGCTGTTAAAATTAACGGTGAATACTCTCCTGTATCTTCGGGTGACTATGTCTGGGCGTCGGAGTTCAAAAACGGAATTTGGACATATGACGTAAATGAAGCATGGACAGGCATTAAAACTGCACTGAAAGATGTTGATAATCTTTTGGATGTTAAATATGCAGGGGTTTCAGGTATGATGCACGGGTATCTTGCTTTTGACGAAAACTGGAACTTGCTTGTACCTTTCCGCACCTGGCAGAATACTATAACAGCCGAGGCTGCAGCAGAGCTTACCGAATTATTTGGTTTTAATATCCCTCAGCGCTGGAGCGTAGCACATTTGTATCAGGCTGTTTTAAATAATGAGGAGCATATCAAAAAGGTTGCACACATAACAACACTGGCAGGATATATTCATTATATGCTCACAGGTGTCAATACGGTTGGAATTGGAGAGGCTTCCGGAATATTCCCTATTGATAGTGAAATTCTTGATTATGATAAAATTATGATTGATAAGTTTGAAAAAGTTGCCCAGGAAAAAGGTATGCCGTGGAAAGTGTCAGATGTTCTTCCTAAGGTGGCAGCAGCAGGTGAAAACGCAGGGTCGCTTACAAAGGAAGGGGCAGAACTTATTGATAACTTATTACCGGAGGGAACAAAATTTGCACCTCCCGAGGGCGACGCAGGAACAGGAATGACAGCAACTAATGCAATAGCTGTGGGAACAGGGAATGTATCTGCAGGAACTTCAATTTTTTCAATGGTTGTTCTTGACAAGCATCTTGAAAATGTTTATGAAGAGATAGACATGGTAACAACTCCGTCGGGCAAACCGGTTGCAATGGTTCATTGTAACAACTGCACCAACGATTCAAATGCGTGGGTGTCAGTTTTAAAGGAAACATTAAATCTTTTTGATGTAAATTTCTCTTCAGGCGAACTTTATACAAAACTTTATGAAAAAAGTCTTGAGGGAGATGCGGACTGCGGTGGAATTCTTGTATGCAATTATATGGCAGGAGAAGGTATAACGCATTTAGACGAGGGCAGACCTTTTGTTATCCGAAAACCCGACAGTAAATTCACCCTTGCAAACTTTTTCAGAGCAACCCTTTATTCAACTATGGTAACTTTGAAAATAGGAATGAAAATTCTTGAAAAAGAAAATGTTGAAATAAAGAGCCTGACAGGACACGGCGGACTCTTTAAAACGCCGGTAGTCGGACAGAGATATATGGCAGCAGCCTGCAAAGCTCCTGTAACTGTAATGAAAACAGCAGGAGAGGGAGGACCCTATGGAGTCGCTTTGCTTGCAGCCTTTGTAGCAGAGAGGAAAGAAAACGAAACTCTTGAGGAATATCTTGATACAAGAGTGTTTAAAAATATTGATGCCATAACCATCCAGCCTGACACAGGTGATATAAACGGTTTTGATAAGTATGCTGAAAATTACATAAAGCTTTTGCATGTTGAAAAATCCGCAATTGAAAACATATAATTTTTTATTCCAGACTTGACAAAATCAATTAAGAAATGTCGAATGTTATCGAAAAAAGCCTCCCTTGCCTAAAGGGAGGGGGACCACCGAAGGTGGTGGAGGGATA
>CALDQB010000044.1 GCA_937911665.1 uncultured Clostridia bacterium
CAATCTACACCTCATCAGTCACTTCGTGACAGCTTCCCCTCAAGGGGAAGCCTTTCGGGATAACATTTTATGGATTGAGTTTATCGGCACTTTTAAAAAGTGCCGATAAAAGATGCCGATAAAAAGTGCCGATAAACCATTAAATTTTTTTGCCCCTAACTTGACAAAATCATATAATCGGTATATATAGATTTTGCTTCGCATACTTTGGGCGAATTTATTCGTAGGGCAGGGGCTTACTCCTGCCGAAAACGGAACGAGCAAGGCTGTTCCATACAACTCCTCAGTCTGTTTTGCAGACAGTTGGAACCGTGAGAAAAATAAAGGAGGGAAATCAAGTGAAGAAAGAAATTAGACTATATAATGTTTTATTTCCATTTTGGATGTTATTGTTATTCCCACAGGTTTGGTTAATTGTTTTGCCCGGGAATTTCATAATTGACAGCTTGGTTCTGATGCTCAGTATGTGTTGCCTGAAAATTCAAAACAGGAAAGAGTTTTATAAACAAAACATATTGAAAATATTTGGGTTTGGAATACTATCCGATATTGTAGGTTCAGCATATATGCTAATAATGATGACTTGCTTACAAATCGGAAGAATGGGGGATGAATTGCATTTGACACTCCCTGCGCTCATAATCTCGGCGGTTTGTATTTTTATACTTAATTGTTTTGTCACCTTTAGGAAATGCGATAAGCCGACGAGAATAAAGTTGGCACTTATATTTGCAATCATTACAGCACCATATACATTCCTGGTTCCGTCAAGCTGGCTATATGGATAATTCGAAATTACAAAAACAAAATACTGATTAAACTGCCACCGGGTAGTGAAATGCAAAATGCATTCGTTTGCACATCGTTAGGTCTTTGAAGATGTGTAGAGCGGGTGCTTTTTTAAGGAGAATATTATGATAAATATAAAAAAATTATCAAACTATTTTACAAAAGAAGAAAAGATGTTGTGGTACAGCTCTGTTATTTTAATTATTTCATCGTTCTGCATTTTCGACCGAGAAAGTTATATAACGCTTTTCGCGTCATTGATTGGTGTCACTTCGCTTATATTCAACGCAAAGGGAAATCCAATCGGGCAATTTTTGATGGTTATTTTCAGCTTGTTATATGGAATTATATCTTTCGGGTTTGCGTACTACGGGGAAATGATAACTTATCTCGGGATGACAATGCCCATGGCGATAATTTCTCTTATATCATGGCTTAAAAATCCTTATAACGGAAATATGGCAGAGGTGAAAGTAAATCAAATAGGAAAGTGCGAGCATCTGCTTATGTGGATTATGACGGCGGTTGTTACAGTTATATTTTTCTTTATATTAAAGAGTTTCAAAACTGCCAATATCATTCCAAGCACAATATCAGTAACTACAAGCTTTGTAGCCGTATATCTAACGTTTAGAAGAAGTCCGTATTACGCAATCGGATACGCCGCCAACGATATAGTTTTGATTATTTTGTGGACTATGGCATCTGCTTATAACTCAATGTATATATCTGTTATAATCTGCTTTGTTGTGTTCTTGATAAATGACGTATATGGGTTTATAAATTGGCGAAAAATAGAAAGAAAACAGAGTATTGATGGTCAGTAGCTACGGCGTATAAGGGAGAAATAGAAAATTCCTGAAATAAAATCAATAATTTTCAAAAATACCCTTGTCTAATGTAAAAATAAGGTGTATAATGAAAGAATGTAAAGAACTATTTTACGGAAAGAGGTATACATAATGTCGGATTTTATGGACAAATTAAAAGCTATCGCGGCGAGCGATAAGAAAACAGTTGTTCTCGCAGAGGGTGAAGAAATTAGAACTGTTCAGGCTGCAGACCAGATTTTAAAGGAGGGTTTTGCGGACATAATCCTTCTTGGCAACAAGGCTAAAATTGAAGAGCTTGCAGACGGACTTGATATATCCGCGGCAAAAATCATTGACCCTGCGGACAGTGAGCTTACCGATGATTTTGCGGCAAAGCTTTACGAGCTTAGAAAAGCAAAGGGTATGACAGAGGAGCAGGCGGCAGAAACTATATTAAACACGCTTTATTTCGGTTGTATGCTTGTAAAGACAGGTATGGCAGACGGAATGGTTGCAGGTGCAGTAAACTCAACTGCAAACGTTATGCGCTCTGCGCTTCAGGTTATAAAAACCGCACCTGATACAAAAGTTGTTTCGGCATTCTTTGTTATGATTGTTCCCAACTGTGAGTATGGCGAAAACGGAACATTTGTATTCTCGGATGCGGGACTTAACGAATATCCCACCGAAGAAAATCTCGCACAAATTGCAGTATCATCTGCTAAATCATTTAAGTCACTCGTGGGCGCAGAACCAAAGGTTGCAATGCTTTCATATTCTACATACGGAAGTGCAAAGTCAGAGCATGTTGACAAGGTTAAGAATGCAACCCGCATTGCTAAAGAACTTGCACCCGACATTAAAATCGACGGTGAGCTTCAGCTCGACGCGGCTATCGTTCCCGCTATCAATGCTTCCAAAGCTCCCGGCAGTCCCATTGAGGGCGGCGCAAACGTGCTTATCTTCCCGAACCTTGACGCAGGTAATATCGGTTACAAGCTGACACAGCGTCTTGCAAAGGCGGAAGCATACGGACCGCTCACCCAGGGTATTGCAAAGCCTGTAAACGATTTGTCACGCGGTTGCTCCGCAGAAGATATTGTAGGTGTTACGGCATTTACTTGTGTTCAGGCACAGGAACAGAAATAAGTTTAAGAAAGGATAATAAAAATGAAAATACTTGTTATAAACGCAGGAAGCTCATCACTTAAATATCAGCTTATTGATACAGATACAGATGCAGTTTTGGCAAAGGGCCTTTGTGAGAGAATAGGAATTGAAAATTCAAAGCTCAATCACACACCGAGCGGTGGTGAAAAGGTTGTTATCGAAAAAGATATGAAAGACCATTCAGATGCAATTTCTATGGTTCTTGCGGCTCTTACCGATAAGGAACACGGCGTAATCGCTGATATGAGTGAGATTTCTGCCGTAGGACACAGAGTTGTTCACGGCGGTGAGCTCTTTAGCGGTTCTGTTATAATTGATGAGGCGGTTAAGGATGCAATGAAGGAATGTATTCCGCTTGCACCGCTTCACAACCCTGCTAACTTAATTGGTATCGAGGCGTGCGAAAAGGCAATGCCAAATGTTCCGCAAGCGGGTGTTTTTGATACTGCTTTCCACCAGACAATGCCGAAGGAAGCATATATGTATGCTCTCCCTTACGAGCTTTATACAGAAAATAAAATCAGACGCTACGGCTTCCACGGAACATCACATAAGTACGTGTCAGAGCGTGCAGCAGAAATTTTAGGTAAGGATATCAAGGACCTTAAGATTATAACCTGTCACCTCGGTAACGGCTCCAGCGTTACTGCGGTTCAGGGCGGTAAGTCGGTCGCTACATCTATGGGACTTACACCTCTTGCGGGTACTGTTATGGGAACAAGATGCGGAAGCATCGACCCCGCAATAGTTAAGTTTATCGCAGATACCAAGGGCCTCGACCTTGACGGCGTTGATAAGCTCCTTAACAAAGAGTCGGGTGTATATGGAATTTCGGGAGTAAGCAGTGACTTCCGTGACCTTGATGCAGAGGCTGAAAAGGGCAACGAGAGAGCAATCCTCGCTCTTGATATGTTTGTTGCAAGTGTTCGCAAATATATCGGTCAGTATGCAGTTCAGATGGGCGGTGTTGACGTAGTCGTATTTACCGCAGGCGTTGGTGAAAATGACGCGAAAATGCGTGAGCGCATCTCAAGCAACCTTGAATTTTTAGGAATTTCGGTTGACACCGAGAAGAACGCAACTGCACGCGGAGTTGAGGTTGAAATCAGTAAGCCTGACAGCGCTGTTAAGGTTCTTGTTGTTCCAACAAACGAGGAACTTATGATTGCAAGAGAAACTGCACAGCTTCTTAAATAATTTATGAATACAAAGCCGTATGATAAAACATAAATAATTATCATACGGCTTTATTTGAAATGGAGGATTTGACTTGAATATAAATGAGCCATCCTTTGAATATAATGCAATTTCTGACGAAGAGCTTGTTGAGCTTTCCGCAAGCGGTGACAGACGTGCGACGGAATATATACTGACAAAATACAAAAACCTTGTTCGTGCAAGAGCAAAAACGTATTTCCTTGCAGGCGCCGACCGCGACGATATAGTGCAGGAGGGTATGATTGGACTTTTCAAAGCCATACGCGACTTTGATGTGACGAAGCAGGCGTCGTTCAGGGGTTTTGCAGAGATGTGCATAAAACGGCAGATAATAACTGCAGTCAAGGCGTCAACAAGGCAGAAACACGCACCTCTTAACACGTATGTGTCACTTAGCGAGCCTGTCTATGAGGACGAGTCGGAGCGAACGCTTGTAGATATGATTGCAGAGAGAAAAGCAGTCGACCCCGAGGAAATGTTTCTTCGCAGAGAAAAGGCGGAGATGCTAAGTCAGGAGATAGAGAAGAAACTCAGCAGCCTTGAAAAAACAGTTATCTCTCTTTACCTTGACGGAATGAACTATCAGGAGATTGCGGTGGAACTTGGAAGAACTCCGAAATCTATCGACAACGCCTTGCAGAGAATAAAAAGAAAACTCGATATGAACAAAAACAAACCCGCAGAGAATTAGGTCGAGGGAGACAAGGAAGTATTGGCTTTGAAGCCTGCTTTTTAGTTTATGCTTCGCAAAAAAATCCCGAAATACGTCAGTATTACGGGCTTTTTGTTGCTTGCCTAATTCTAAAAACCAGATATTCAAAACTGCTTTGCATCCTAAAATCAAAATTTTTTAATGAAGTTCAAGACGAAAACCGCTCATAATCCTGACGGATATGAGCGGTTTTTAACGCAGAAATTCGTAAAAAAGATGATTTTTAGGACAATAATTCCTTATCACCCTCGACCTTTAACTCTGGGGGTTTTACTTTTAGCAAGCTGCTTTATATATTATTTGTGGTTTTGAATCCTTTTTAACGCAACCTTTTGTAATAATAACCTTTTCGATTGTAGGGTCTGACGGAATGTCATACATAATGTCGAGCATTATATCCTCAAGGATTGTACGAAGGCCTCTTGCACCCGTTTTGCGTTCTGCCGCAAGAGCAGCAATTGCGGAAACGGCAGCAGATTCAAATTCAAGCTCTACCCCGTCCATATCGAGAAGAGCCTTGTACTGCTTAATAAGGGCGTTTTTCGGTTCCGTAAGGATAAGTGAGAGAGCCTCTTCAGAGAGGGAGTCTAGGGTTGTAACAATGGGGAGTCTGCCGATAAGCTCGGGAATAATTCCAAACTTGAGCAAATCCTGCGGCTCGAGCTGTTTTAAAATATCGCCTCGGTTTTTATCCCTTTTACTCTCTACCTTTGCGCCAAAACCAAGTGATTTTTCGTTTACGCGCGCTTCGATTATCTTATCAATGCCCTCGAATGCACCGCCGCATATAAAGAGAATGTTGGTTGTATCAATCTGTATAAATTCCTGATGGGGATGCTTTCTTCCGCCCGTTGGAGGAACAGATGCAACCGTACCCTCTAAAATTTTAAGCAGAGTTTGCTGAACACCCTCGCCGCTTACATCGCGGGTAATCGAGGGATTCTCGGATTTTCTTGAAATTTTATCAACCTCATCGATGTAGATAATGCCTTTTTCGGCAAGTTCAATATCATAATTAGCCGCCTGTATCAGCTTGAGAAGAATGTTCTCTACATCTTCGCCGACATATCCTGCTTCAGTAAGCGACGTTGCGTCTGTAATTACGAAAGGAACGTTCATCATACGTGCGAGGGATTGAGCAAGAAAAGTTTTTCCACAACCCGTCGGACCGAGCATAAGAATGTTGCTCTTTTGAAGCTCGGTTTCATTTTCGGTGTTTTTAGAATTAATTCTCTTATAATGGTTGTATATTGCAACCGAAAGAGCCTTCTTTGCATTTTCCTGTCCTATGATATATTCGTTCAGGAATTCGTGTATTTCTGCGGGCTTGGGGATATTTTCAAGCGTTGTTTCCGATGCAATGGCGGGTTCGTCATCGCCGAGAATATCTACACAAAGATCAACACATTCGTTGCAGATAAATGCACCGGGACCTTCAATCAGGCGCATAACCTGATCTTCAGTTTTACCGCAGAAAGAACAACGGCACACCTTGTTTTCGTCAATTTTATTAGGCATAGATACACCCCTATCTGTTAGTTACGATTTTATCGATAAGTCCGTATTCAACAGCAGTTTTAGCATCCATAAAGTTATCGCGCTCTGTATCGGCTTTGATAACGTCAAGAGGCTGACCTGTGTTCTCGCTGAGTATCTTGTTGAGATTATCCTTTATTTTGAGCATTCTCTCAACGTGAATTTTCATATCGGTTGCCTGACCTTGTGTTCCGCCGAGAGGCTGATGAATCATTATCTCACTGTTGGGGAGAGCAAATCTCTTTCCCTTTGCACCGGAGGAGAGGAGGAAAGCACCCATTGAAGCCGCCATACCTACACAGATGGTAGAAACGTCAGCCTTTGTGTACTGCATTGTGTCATAGATTGCCATACCAGCAGTAACAGAACCACCGGGACTGTTGATGTATAAGTTTATATCTTTGTCAGGGTCTTCGCTATCGAGGAAGAGGAGCTGAGCTACTACTAAGCTGGCAGTTACATCATTTACCTCGTCGGATAAGAAAATTATTCTGTCTTTCAAAAGGCGCGAGAAAATGTCGTATGAGCGCTCGCCCCTGCCGGTTTGTTCGATTACATAGGGAACCAAACTGTTTTTAAAGTTGTAATCAAAGTTATTCATAAATCTCTTTACCTTTCTGTCCGCATATTTAGTTGAGAAATCCTTTGCGGACAAAAAAGATTTCCAAGTGAGAAGAAAGGTTGACTTGGATATATTATCCAAATCAACCTGAACTTATACATAGCTGTTATTTGAGTTCTGCGTTATCAACGAGGAACTTGATGGTTTTCTGCGCCTTGATACGCTCTTTAACATCGTCCTCGCTTACGTATTTCTTAACATCTTCGAGCTTCATATTGTTGCTCTCTGCCATTTCCTTGTACTCTTTCTCAATTTCAGAAGCCTTTGCATCGATGCCTTCAACTTCGCAAACCTTTTCAAGAATAAGAGAAGTCTTTACGTTTTTAGCGGCGTCATCCTTGAATTGTTCACGCAACGCATCAACGGTGAGACCTGTGTACTGCATATACTGCTCAATGTTGAGTCCCTGATAGCGCATCTGCATATCGAAATCTCTGATCATCTTGTCAATCTGAGAGTTAATCATAGCTTCGGGAATGTCGATTTCATTTGCATCACAAACAGCAGCAATAACATTTTCTTCAGTTGCGTGTTTAGCTCTTTCCTTGCCTGCAGCAGACAACTTTTCTTTAATGCTCTTTGAAAGCTCTTCAAGAGTGTCAAATTCACTTACGTCTTTTGCAAACTCATCATCGAGTGCGGGAAGTTCCTTAACCTTTATTGAGTTAACCTTTACCTTGAACACAGCAGCCTTACCCTTGAGGTCTTCTGCGTGATATTCTTCAGGGAAAGTAACATTGATTTCGGATTCCTCACCGATGTTTTTGCCGATAAGCTGGTCTTCAAATCCGGGGATGAACTGACCTGAACCGATTGTGAGGTCAAAGCCCTCGCCCTTGCCGCCTGCAAAAGCAACACCGTCACAGAAACCTTCATAATCGATGTTTGCGATATCGTCCTTTTTAACCGCTCTGTCTTCAACGGTTACCATTCTGGCGTTTCTCTCTCTCATTTTTTCGAGTTCTGCGTCAACGTCCTTCTTGAGAGTGCGGTGGCTTACCTTTTCTGCCTTAACGCCCTTATATATTTCAAGCTCAAATTCAGGTTTAACAGTAACCTTTGCGGTAAATGTTACGCCTGTTTCTTTGCTGATTTCGCCTTTTATGTCAATTTCAGGCTGGTCAACGGGGAAAATTTTATTTTCCTCAACTGCTTTATCATATGCATCGGGAAGCACAATGTTTATTGCGTCCTCATAGAAAATTTCAGCGCCATAGTATTTTTCAATCAAGTGTCTGGGTGCCTTACCTTTGCGGAAACCCTGAATGCTGATTTTTCCAACGTTTTTCTTATAAGCCTTTTCGATACCCTTCTGGAATTCCTCGCCAGAAACCGAAAACTCAAAGCTTACAACATTCTTGTCGATTTTTTCTACTGTGCTCATCAAAAACATTCCTCTCTACTTCTAAATAATACAACATAATATTATACCATAAATTTCAAAAAAATCAAGCGTTTTTTCGCACTTTTTTTAAACTTTTTAAGTTTTAACTCATTTTATTAAAAGCGGAACAAAATTTAAATAATCGCACGAAATCAAGCGAAGCCGAATTCCGTTAATATTGCCCACAGGGGCGTTCTTGTGTGATGCCGCGTGCAGATGCCCGAAAAGACATTCGGAAACTCCGTACGCTTTCATAATATCAAGGAAATCTGTACGAAGATTTGTGTTGTCAACGGGTGGATAATGCATAGCGCAAATTATATTCTTCGCGTTTTGAGCCTTGGCGTCTTCAAGAGATAAAATAAGACGTTGCTTTTCCCGCTCAAAAATTTTGGCGTCCTCTCCGCTCGACGCGGATGGCGGAATAATCCAACCGCGAGTTGCACAGATTGCAGTATCGCCTATGAGATACGCCGTGTTTTTCAGGATGGATATAGTGTTAAATCCATTGTTTTCAAGAAAGGCGTTCATTTTAGACAGGGTGGTCCACCAATAGTCATGATTACCCTTTGAAATGAGCTTTTTGCCATTGAGCGAATTTATATATTCAAAGTCAGCCACGGCATCTTCTATATATGTTGCCCACGAAATGTCACCCGGAATAATAACGGTGTCATCGTCGGTAACAATTTTATTCCAGTTATCACGCATTCTGTCAGTATACCCGTCCCATTTACTGCCGAAAACGTCCATAGGTTTGTCGCAGTTTAAGGAAAGATGGAGGTCGGATATTGCGAAAATTGCCATAGTATCAAATCCTTGTTCTATTTGTATGAGTCTATAAGACTCTTAACAGTTTCTCTTGCAGGTCCGCCCGTAAGATGACGTTGATTGACACAGGTTTCAAGAGAAATCGCATCATAGATGTCATCGCAAATAAGGGGGGAAAATTCTTTGAATTCTTCCATAGAGAGTGCATCTATAACTGTGTCTTTTTCAATGCAGTAAGCTACCATTTTGCCGACAACCGAGTGAGCATCACGGAAAGGAAGTCCGTGCTTTACGAGGTAGTCTGCAACATCGGTTGCGTTTGTAAAACCGCCCTTTGCGCCGCGGAGCATATTGTCGCTCTTTACACGCATGGTTGCAAGCATCTTTGTAAAAACGGGAACGCACATTTTAACTGTGTCAATAGCGTCAAAAATCTGCTCCTTATCTTCCTGCATATCCTTGTTGTAAGCGAGCGGAAGTCCTTTCATCATAGTAAGAAGTCCCATAAGAGAGCCGAAAACTCTGCCGCTCTTGCCGCGTACAAGCTCTGCAACATCAGGGTTTTTCTTCTGCGGCATTATGCTCGAGCCTGTGCTGTAAGCATCGTCAAGCTCGATAAAGCTGAATTCGTGAGAGCTCCACAAAATAATCTCTTCCGAAAATCTTGAAAGGTGAACCATAACGGTTGATAAATCAAAACCGAGCTCTAAAACAAAGTCGCGGTCAGAAACTCCGTCAAGACTGTTTTGGGTAACGCCGTCAAAGCCAAGCTTCTTTGCTACGAAATCGCGGTCGAGGGGATAGGTTGTTCCCGCAAGAGCACCGCTTCCGAGAGGCATTATGTTAAGCCTTTTGCGGCAGTCGGCGAGTCTTTCTGTATCACGGCGGAGCATCTCATAATAAGCCATAAGATGATGAGCAAATGTGATAGGCTGTGCCTTTTGCAAATGAGTGTATCCGGGCATAATTGTGTCAAGGTTCTTCTCTGCCATATCTAAAATTGTTGACTTGAGTTCTTCGAGATAAGCAGAAATCTCATCAATTTCACTGCGAAGATACATTCTTATATCAAGAGCGACCTGGTCATTGCGGCTTCTGCCGGTATGAAGACGCTTTCCTACATCACCGATACGGGAGATGAGGATTGTTTCGATATTCATATGAATATCCTCTGCATCAATTTCAAACTCAATCTTGTTGTTGTCAATATCGGTTTTGATTTCTGCAAGAGTTTTTATGATAAGCTGTGCATCGGCTTCGGGAATAATCCCCTGTCTGCCGAGCATTTCTGCATGTGCCATACTACCCTCTATATCCTGAGCATACATACGCGCATCAAAACGTATGGAAGAGTTGAAATCATCTACCATTGTGTCAGTCGCCTTTGAAAAACGTCCGCCCCAAAGCTTTGCCATAAAATTCAATCCTTTCAATTCAAAAATCCGTAAATTCTAATTTATTATTTTAGCATATCCTTTAAGATAGGTCAAGTGCGAGATTGACAGGATTTTGCTGAAATGATATAATTTTAATACGTTTGATATGTAAGGATAAAGGTGTAGGGGCGATTCACGAATCGCCCGCGGGACATTCGTGAATGTCCCCTGCAAAATTTTCATCTTGAATTGACAAAATCAAAAGATACAGAGGTGTATTATGAAAAGAGTTATAGTAATAGGCGGCGGGGCTGCAGGAATGATGGCGGCAGGTACTGCGGCTGAACAGGATAATAATGTCATATTAATAGAAAAGAATAAAAGGCTTGGCAGAAAGCTTATGATTACGGGTAAGGGAAGATGCAATATTACTAACGCCTGTGAGGATGTTGAAACTCTTCTTAAAAATGTAGTCACAAACCCGCGATTTTTATATAGTGCATTTTACGGCTTTGACAATTTTGCAACGATTGACTTTTTCGAGAAGAATGGGGTAAAAACCAAGGTGGAGAGGGGAGAGAGAGTATTTCCCGTCTCGGACAAGAGCAGTGATGTTGCAGATGCTATGAGAAATTATCTCATAAAGAACAATGTGGAGATAATTTGTGATACCGTAACAAAAATAAATAAAGAAGAGGAAACTGTGACAGGGGTCGAATGTGAAAACAGGGGATTTTTAAAAGCTGATGCGGTCATTCTCGCAACGGGCGGTGTGTCATATACCGCAACGGGTTCAACGGGCGACGGATACAGGTTTGCAGAGGAACTCGGGCATACCGTGACCGAAATCAGACCCTCACTTGTGCCAATCGAGGTAGAGGAGGATTTTGTATCCGAGCTTCAGGGGCTATCGCTTAAAAATGTTGCAATATCCGTAAAAAATGAAAAAGGAAAGGTAGTATATAAGGATTTCGGCGAGATGATGTTTGCTCATTTTGGACTGACAGGTCCTATAATTTTGAGTGCAAGTGCCCATATGAAAAATTTGAAGAATGAAAAATATAAGATTTATCTTGACTTAAAGCCTGCCCTTTCAGAAAAACAACTTGATGAACGGATAGTAAGAGATTTTGCTGAGAATATGAACAAAGATTTTATAAACAGTCTTGATGCGCTTTTGCCTAAAGCTATCATCCCTGTTATAGTGGAAAAGAGCGGAATAAATCCGCGACAAAAAATAAACTCCGTAACATCTGCAGAGCGCAAACGTCTTACGGAGCTTTTAAAGAATATCGAGTTTAATGTAACGGGATTTTGTCCCATTGAGCAAGCGATAATAACATCGGGCGGGATAAGTGTAAAAGAGATAAATCCGTCTACTATGGAGTCGAAACTTGTAAGCGGACTATATTTCGCGGGCGAAATAATAGATGTTGACGCCCTCACGGGAGGATTTAATTTACAGATAGCGTTTTCTACGGGCAGACTTGCGGGACTTCTCGGTTGATTTGCGTTTGCGGGAGCGTTGAATGTTTGACTTTATTGTAGACTCCAAAACGCAGAATATTATCGAGAAAGTATAAGTAACCGCTGCCGTAATCCAGAACCTCTGCATTGTGCCCTCAAGCTCAATGTGACCGAGGTAGTAGTTCATAAGTGTGATTATAAGCGGGTGTATGAGGTAAATGTCATAAGAAGCATTTGCGATGCTTGTTAAGAATACCTTGCCCATTTTCTCTAACGACACAGTAAGGTTGTTGATGTAGATATAAAAACCGAATATAGAGAAAATGCAGAAAAGAACAACGATTACAGGCTCGAGTGAATAGCTTATAAGATTGCAGAAGCTCATATATGAGAGGATGCAATGCGATAAGGCAAGCACCAGCCAACCGATGTATATGACGGGCTTTGCCGAGGTAATCTTCTCTGAAAAATCATCATAATTTATGCCGATATACATTCCGGAAACCCAGAACACAAGATATGACGTAAAGAATTTATTTGTATATGCGGAAAGCTCAATCAAAGTAGGAACGGCGATTTGCTCTGTATAGGGCAGACCGCTGTTTTTTATAAAGGTAAGAACGGCTTCTGCACATTGCGGAAAATACATTCTTGAGAGAACTGTCAAAATGGCAGAAACAGCAATAAAAGATATGCCGAAAGCCTTTGATTTTATACGCCCCAGCAGAATCCATATGGGCATAAGAAGATAAAGCTGGACGATGAGAATTACAAAGTAAAACTGCGCCGAAATGTTTCCGTTTATGATAAATTGAAAGAGTGTCTTTGCGTCAAAGGTGCCAAAGCCGTCAAGGTCCATGCAAAACACAAAAACGAGATAGTAAATACATACCGCTATAACATAGGGTATGTATACCTTTAAGAATCTGCCGATAAGAAATACAGGGTAGTTGAATTTTCTGTCGCCGTATTTATAAAAAAGCTTTATTGCACTAGTAAAGACAAAGCCCGGAACCGCAAAGGTTATAAGCTTTGTAAGTGAGAAAAAGGCGATTGAAGACCCGCTCCATTTCGGGAAGGTGTCAATGCCATCTGATAAAAGGTGTATGGTTATAACAAACATACACATAAAAAATTCAAAAACGGAAATTTCCGTGATTTTCTTTTTCATATGAATTAACGCCGCTTTCTTTATGATATTACAAGCTTAATTTTACAATAGAAAAAGAAATATGTCAATCAAAATCATAGCGTTTTTGCATATTGCCCGTGATAAAGCAATATACAAATGACGCAAAAAGATAATTTTTGTGTCAAAATATACAAAAGTGTAAAAAGTGGTTGCTTTTTCAAATATAGTCTGTTACAATGGATAAGTAACCACATTATATAGTATGATACAATTATGAGAAAGGGGACAAAAGCGATGAAGTTTGAAGCTTGGAATGGTTTTAAAAGCGGAAGTTGGACAGAGTGTATAGATGTTGCAGATTTTATCCGCAAGAACTATACACCATATCTTGAAGATGAAAGCTTCCTTGCTTCGCCGACCGATAAAACAAAGAAGCTTTACAAAAAGACAAGAGAGCTTATAATTGATGAGATTAATAAAGGTGTTATCGATGTTGAAAAATCCATCTTTTCAGGCATAGACAAGTTTGAAGCCGGATATATCGATAAGGAAAACGAGGTTATTGTAGGACTTCAAACAGATATGCCGCTTAAAAGAATTGTTAATCCTTACGGCGGTATGAGAATGGTTGAACAAGCTCTCTCTGCCTATGGGTATGAGCTTGACGAGGGTCGCAAGGCAGACTTTTTAGAGTTTCGTAAAACTCATAACGATGGCGTTTTCGATGCCTATACAACCGATATGCGCAAAGCAAGAACGGTAGGTCTTATGACGGGACTTCCTGATGCATACGGCAGAGGAAGAATTATAGGCGACTATCGCCGTGTTGCCCTCTACGGCATCGATATGCTTATAGAGAAAAAGCAACAGGACTTTGCAGAAAAAGAAAAGCTTGCTGCAAGTGAGTATGTTATCCGAGTGAGAGAAGAGCTGAGAATGCAGATAAGGGCGCTTGGTGAAATAAAGGCTATGGCGGCACGTTATGGGGTTGATATATCCAATCCTGCGAAGAATGCAAAGGAAGCGGTACAGTTTACTTATTTCGGATACCTTGCGGCAATTAAAGAAAATAACGGAGCGGCAATGTCATTTGGCAGAAACTCTACTTTCTTTGATATTTATATTGAACGCGATTTAAAAAGCGGTACGCTTGCCGAGGAAGAAGCACAGGAGCTTATTGACCAGCTTGTAATAAAACTGCGTCTTGTCCGTCATTTGAGAACGCCCGAATATAATGAACTTTTCTCGGGCGATCCTACATGGGTGACAGAGTCTATCGGCGGTATGGCAGAAGACGGCCGTACACTTGTTACAAAGTCCTCGTATAGATTTTTGCATACACTTACTAATTTAGATCCTGCTCCCGAACCTAATATGACTGTTCTTTGGAGTACGGAGCTTCCCGAAAAGTTTAAGCATTACTGCGCTAAGATGAGTATTGATACAGACTCAATCCAGTACGAGAGTGACGATTGTATGCGTCCTGTCTATGGCGATGATTATGCGATTGCGTGCTGTGTTTCTGCAATGGAAGTTGGTAAGAGAATGCAGTTCTTCGGCGCGAGAGTTAATCTTGCCAAGACTCTGCTTATGGCACTTAATGATGGCTATGATGAAAAGAAAGGTATAAAAGTCCTCAAAAATACTGTGCCTATGACAGATGAGGTTCTCGATTACGAAAAGGTAAAGGCTGCTTACTTTAAGTGTATGGAAGAGGTTGCAGAGCTTTATGTCAACACAATGAACACCATTCACTATATGCACGATAAATATGCGTATGAAGCAGGACAGATGGCGCTTCATGATACAGACGTAAAAAGATTTATGGCGTTTGGCGTAGCGGGACTTTCTGTTGTTGCTGACTCGCTTTCTGCTATCAAGTATGCAAAGGTTTCACCTGTCAGGGATGAAAATGGAATAACAGTTGACTTTAAAACAGAGGGTGACTTCCCCAAGTACGGAAACGATGATGACAGAGTTGACGATATTGCGATTGAAATTCTCAATAAGTTCAGTTCGGAGCTTAAGAAGCATCCTACCTACAGAGATGCAGAGCATACACTCTCTGTACTCACTATTACATCGAATGTCGTATACGGAAAGAAAACGGGCGCAACTCCCGATGGAAGAGTTGCAGGTCAAGCCCTTGCGCCCGGCGCAAATCCGATGCACGGCAGAGATGTGAGCGGAGCGCTTGCGTCGCTTAACTCGGTTGCAAAAATTCCTTATGCGGATTGCTGTCAGGACGGAATATCCAACACATTTTCTATTGTTCCTGATGCACTCGGCAAGGAGGAAGAATCGAGAATTTTCAATTTGACGTCAATACTCGATGGCTATTTCGCACAGGGAGCTTTCCATTTGAATGTAAATGTTCTCAGCAGAGAAACTCTGGAGGACGCAATGGAGCATCCCGAGAAATATCCGACACTCACTATAAGAATTTCAGGATATGCTGTTAACTTTAACAGACTCACTCGTGAGCAACAACTGGAAGTAATATCCAGAACATTCCATGACACCATATAAAAAACTACAAAAATGTCCGTCACATTAGTCTGTGTGGCGGACTTTTTGTGTGAAAAATAGGATAAAAGTTGAGCAAAGCTACTGAGTGTGCCGAGATAATGCAATATTTTTCACAAAATTATAAAAAAATCAAGAAAAGTATTTGAAATTACAAAACATATGTGATATACTAATAAGGATGCTTAAAGTTTGATTAAGAATTAATTATATATATTTTTTAAGGAGGAAAAAACATGGCTAAAAAATTTAAGACCATGGATGGTAACTGCGCGGCAGCACATTGCGCCTATGCATTTACTGAAGTTGCAGCTATCTATCCCATCACCCCTTCTTCAACAATGGCAGAATACGTTGATGAATGGAGTGCCAAGGGACAAAAGAACATTTTTGGACAGACTGTTGAAGTTGTGGAGATGCAGTCAGAGGCAGGTGCTGCAGGTGCGGTACACGGTTCTCTTCAGGCTGGTGCTCTTACAACAACTTTTACAGCTTCTCAGGGATTGCTTCTTATGATACCCAATATGTATAAAATCGCAGGTGAGCTTTTGCCTACAGTATTCCACGTTAGTGCAAGAGCGATTGCAGCACACGCGCTCAACATTTTTGGTGACCACCAGGATGTAATGGCTTGTCGTCAGACAGGTTTTGCTCTTCTTGCATCGGGCGGCGTTCAGGAGGTTATGGACCTCGGTGGTGTTGCTCACCTTGCAGCAATAAAGGGAAGAGTTCCTTTCCTTCACTTCTTTGACGGATTTAGAACTTCTCACGAAATTCAGAAGATTGAGGTTATGGACTATGATGACTTAAAGGGTCTTATTGATCAGGACGCTCTTAAGGAATTCAAAGACCGCGCACTCAATCCTGAACATCCTGTTTTAAGAGGTACAGCGCAGAACGGCGATATCTACTTCCAGGGAAGAGAAGCGTGCAACAAATATTACGATGCTATTCCTGATATTGTTGCAGATTATATGAAAGAAATAAGCAAGATTACAGGCCGTACATACAAGCCTTTCAACTACTACGGTGCAGAGGATGCTACCGAGGTTATCGTTGCTATGGGCAGTGTATGTCAGGCTCTTGAAGAAACTGTTGATTATCTCAACGCTGCAGGCAGAAAAGTCGGCGTACTTGAGGTTCACCTCTATCGTCCTTTCTCTGCAAAATACTTCTTTGATGTAATGCCCAAAACAGTTGAAAAAATCGCTGTTCTTGACAGAACAAAGGAACCCGGTTCACTCGGTGAGCCTCTTTATCTCGATGTTTGCAGTCTTTACAAGGATTGCGACAACGCTCCTATGATTATCGGCGGACGTTATGGTCTTGGTTCTAAGGATACAACACCGACACAGCTCGTTGCGGTATTTGACAACCTCGTTTCAAGCGAGCCGAAGAATGGCTTTACCATCGGTATCGTAGACGATGTAACAGGACTTTCACTTGAAATCGGCGAGAGAGTAAACGCTGCTCCCGCAGGTGCTACACGTTGTAAGTTCTGGGGCTTTGGTTCAGATGGTACAGTTGGTGCTAACAAGGATGCAATTAAGATTATCGGTGACAACACAGATATGTATGCACAGGCTTACTTTGATTACGACTCAAAGAAGTCGGGTGGTGTTACTATGTCTCACCTTAGATTTGGTGAAACTCCGATTAAGTCTACCTATCTTCTTGACGAGGCTGACTACATTGCATGTCATAAGCCCGCTTATATTTATCAGTATGATATTTTAGAAGGTCTTAAGAAAGGAGGAACATTCCTCCTCAACTGCGTATGGTCACCTGAAGAGCTTTCTGAAAAGCTTCCTGCAAATGTTAAGAGATATATTGCAGAAAATGACATTAACTTCTACACAATCAATGCGGTTGATGTTGCTGTTAAGGTAGGACTCGGACCTAACAGAATTAACATGGTTACACAGAGTGCGTTCTTCAATCTCTCTGAGGTTATTCCTTTTGATAAGGCAGTTGCTCTTATTAAAGAGGCTATACAGAAGACCTATGGTAAGAAGGGTGAAGAAATAGTTAAGATGAACTGCGATGCAGTTGACGGCGCTATTGATGCACTTGTTAAGATTGACGTACCTGCAGACTGGAAGAATGCAGTAGATGCAGATGCGGCAGATAACAACAGACCTGACTTTATCAAGAATATTGTTGACCCCGTTAATGCACAGAGAGGTAATAAGCTCCCCGTAAGTGTATTTGAGGGAAGAGAAGACGGTACCTTTGAAACAGGTACATCAAGATACGAAAAGAGAGGCGTTGCGGTACTCGTTCCCGAGTGGAACAAGGATACATGTATCCAGTGTAACCAGTGTTCACTCGTATGTCCTCACGCGGCTATCCGTCCTGTGCTCGTAAACGATGCGGAGAAGGCTGCTGCTCCTGCTTCATTTGAAACACTTAAGGCTGTAGGCAAGGATTTTGCAGGTCTTGAATTCAGAATGCAGGTATCACCTCTTGACTGTCTCGGTTGCGGCGTTTGTGCAAATGTTTGTCCCGCACCCAAGGGCAAGGCGCTCGTTATGAAGCCTATTGACGATGTTACACCGACAGAAGAGCCTAACTGGACATATGCAATGGATAAGGTTACAAACAAGGCAGACTTGGTTGACGCAGCTGCTTCTATCAAGAATTCACAGTTTGCACAGCCTTACCTTGAATTCTCAGGCGCTTGCGCAGGTTGTGGTGAGACACCTTATATCAAGCTTATCACGCAGCTCTTCGGTGACAGAATGATGGTTGCTAACGCAACAGGTTGTACATCAATCTGGGGTGGTAGTGCTCCTTCAATGCCTTATTGTAAGGATGAAAACGGCAGAGGACCTGCTTGGGCTAACTCACTCTTTGAGGATAATGCAGAGTTTGGTCTCGGTATGGTAATTGCAAATAATAAAATCAGAGCTACCCTCGCTGCAAGAATGGACGAGGCTATGGACAAGGTATCACCTGAACTTGCTGCTGCATTTAAAGAATGGCAGGAGAACAAGGACGATGCTAAGGGCTCAAAGGCTGCAGCTGAAAAGATTGAAGCTCTTATCAAGGATGCTGATAAGTCAAATGCTGCTGTTAAGGAAATCGCTGACAGAACAGACTTCCTCGTTAAGCGTTCACAGTGGGTATTCGGTGGCGACGGCTGGGCATATGATATCGGTTACGGCGGTCTTGACCACGTTATTGCATCAGGCGAAGATATCAACATCTTCGTTGTAGATACAGAGGTTTACTCAAATACAGGCGGTCAGTCATCAAAGGCTACACCTACTGCTGCAGTTGCTAAATTCGCAGCTTCAGGTAAGAAGGTAAAGAAGAAGGACCTCGGTATGATTGGTACAACATACGGCTATGTATATGTTGCACAGATCGCACTTGGTGCTAATATGAATCAGGCTCTTGCCGCAATCAAAGAGGCAGAGGCATATCCCGGTCCCTCACTCATTATCGCTTATGCTCCTTGTATCAACCATGGTATTAAGGCAAAGGGCGGAATGGGTAACTCAATCGCAGAAGAGAAGAAGGCTGTTGAGTGCGGTTACTGGCATCTCTGGAGATATAATCCTCTCCTTGCAGAAGAAGGTAAGAATCCGTTCATCCTTGATTCTAAAGAGCCGACAGGCAATGTTACTGACTTTATGATGGGTGAGAACAGATACCTTATGCTCAAGGCTGGATATCCTGAGATTGCAGATGAACTTTTCGCAAAGGCTGAAAGCGATCTCGCTATCAGATATGAGAATTATAAGAGAATGGCAAAGAACGACTAATTCTTTGTGTTGGGGTCATCGAAAGATGACCCCATTTTTATTGGAAAACGTGTAAAAAAACCTTGCATTTTTTCCCGAGATGGTATAGAATATAAAGAGGAATAATATATTGCCAATTATAAGGAGGTTTCACCAATGATAAGTGCAGGTGATTTCAGAAACGGACTCACATTTGAGTTCGAAGGAAATGTATATCAGGTAGTTGAGTTTCAGCATGTAAAACCCGGTAAGGGTGCGGCTTTTGTCAGAACAAAGCTTAAGAATGTTATGACAGGCGGCGTTGTTGAGCGTACATTCAACCCGACCGAGAAGGTTGAGCCCGCTCGTATAGAGAGAAAGGAAATGGAATATCTCTACGAAGATAGCGGACTTTACTACTTTATGGATCAGGAAACATACGAGCAGACACCGCTCAGCGAGGATCAGCTCGGCGATGCCCTTAAATTCGTTATGGAGAATATGACTGTAAAAATCCTTTCATATAAAGGAAACGTATTCGCAGTAGAGCCTCCCACATTTGTTGAGCTTACTGTTACAGAAACAGAGCCTGGCGTAAAGGGTAATACTGCTACTAACGTTACAAAGCCCGCAACAGTTCAGACGGGAGCTACTATAACAGTTCCTATGTTTGTAAACGAAGGCGACGTTATCCGTATTGATACCAGAACCGGTGAATATATGGAACGTGTATAAATCACAACGGGAGGAATTATTATGTCAGAGATTACAAATCGTGCCGCATACCTCAAGGGTTTGGCGGATGGTCTTAAACTTGATACAGACAAGGCAGAAGGCAAGCTTATAAACGAAATTATTTCGCTGCTTGCTGACATTGCTGACGAGGTTGAGGCTATTGATGATGAGCAGATGTTTATCGGCGACAAGATAGATGAGATTGAAGATGTAATCGAAATTATGAGTGAAGATATTTACGCTGACGAGTGTGATTGCGATGATGAAAATGTCTACACTTTGGTTTGCGAAAGCTGCGGTGCAGAGATAGATTTCACAAGCGATGACCTCGACGATATCGCGGCAGGTGATTTCATCTGCCCCGAATGCGGAGAAGTAATTGAACTTGATTTTGATGAATGTGATTGTGGTTGCGACTGCGACTGCGATTGCGAATAATATCATAATATAAAAATTAAAAGATTAGGAGTGTTTACCGATGAAGTTATTTATTGATACCGCCAACGTAGATGATATCAGAAAAGCAAATGATATGGGCGTTATCTGCGGCGTTACCACAAATCCCTCACTTATTGCAAAAGAGGGCCGCGATTTTATCGAAGTGGTAAAAGAAATTACAAGTATTGTAGATGGACCGATAAGTGCAGAGGTTATCTCACTTGAGGGTGACAAGATGGTGGAGGAAGCAAAGGAATTATACGCAAAGATAAATAATCCTAATCTTGTTATTAAAATTCCTATGTGTGCAGAGGGTTTAAAGGCTGTAAAGCAGCTCACAGCACTTGGAATTAAGACAAATGTTACACTTATATTCTCGGCTGCTCAGGCACTTCTTGCAGCTCGTGCAGGTGCTACATATGTAAGTCCTTTTGTGGGCAGACTCGATGATATAGGAAGAACAGGTATGGAACTGATTGAAGACATCGCAGAGATTTTTGAAGTTCACGCAATCGATACAGAAATCATAGCAGCATCAATCAGAAACCCGATTCACGTTATCGACGCAGCAAGAGCTGGCAGTGACATTGCTACAATTCCTTATAATGTTATAGCGCAGATGTTAAATCATCCGCTTACAACATCGGGAATTGAAAAGTTCTTAAAGGATTGGGAGACTGTTCCTAAATAAATCAATGCAAATACAAAGAGGGAGCAAAGCTCCCTCTTTTTTTTGTTGTAGGGCAGGGGCTTGCTCCTGCCGAATATAAATACAAAAGGGAGGCGGTTGCCTCCCTTTAAATTATGCCTTTTTGATTGAGATTGAAACAGGTTCGTCGTTTATATTCCATTCTTTTGCATCATCAGCTGTACCTCTTGCAACTGAATCAGCAAGGAGCTGGGTTTTAATTTCATCCTCGTTATTGTCGAAGATATCGGCAATTTTATCGCTGCCCTCATAAACAACAGTAATTCTGTCTGTTACCTCAAAACCGCTATCCTTACGCATTGTCTGGATTTTACTGATTATCTCGCGGACATAACCCTCTTCAATGAGTGCATCAGTAAGATTAGTGTCAAGAACCGCGGTGTAACCTGCCTCGGTTGAAGCAACAAAGCCGTCTTTTTGCTGGGTGTCAACAAGAACATCCTCTTTGAAAATCTCAACGTCTGTGCCCTCAACATTAAGGCGGAGTGCCTCGCCGCTATTTAAGGTTTCCATAACCTTGGCAGAATCAAGCTTTGCAATTTCGTCAAAAATCGGACGCATAAGCTTTCCGTACTTCGGACCCATTGTGCGCATCTGCGGCTTGAAGGTATAGCTTATAAATGAAGAAGCGTCATTTGTAAATTCAACTTCTTTGATATTAAGCTCATCCAAAATAATATCCGAATACGCTTTGTTTATTTCGGAGGGTGCCTGAGCATACAACTTTGAAAGCGGCTGTCTGTTCTTGATGTTTGCTTCGTTTCTTGCAGCTCTGCCGAGCATAACGATTTTGCGTATCGCATCCATATCCGCTTCGATTTCAGGATAAGAGAGAGCCTCATCATATAAAGGGAAATCACACATATGAACACTGGGTAAAGCGTCCTTGTTAACCGAAATAACGAGGTTCTGGTAAATTTCCTCTGTCATAAAGGGTATGAACGGAGCGCAAACCTTACAGAACTCAACCAAAACGGTGTAGAGTGTCATATAAGCGGAAATCTTATCGTCGGTAAGCTCGCTTGCCCAGAAACGTGTACGTGAACGACGAACATACCAGTTACTGAGTTCGTCAACGAACTCTGTCATAGCACGGGTAGCCTCGGTTATTTTGTAGTTTTCAAGATAATTGTCAACGGTCTTTACGAGAGTGTTAAGCTTTGACAAAATCCACTTATCAAGAATGGTAAGCTTATCTGTATCGAGCTTATGCTCTGTTGGGTTGAAATTATCTATGTTTGCATAGAGCACATAGAAAGCGTATGTGTTCCAAAGGGTTCCGAGGAACTTTCTCTGTGATTCTGATACGTTCTTTGCAGAGAATCTGTTGGGCAACCACGGAGCAGAATTTGAGTAGAAGTACCAACGTACAGCGTCACTGCCCTGATCATTGAGTATATCCATAGGCAGAATTACGTTGCCCTTGTGCTTACTCATCTTTATGCCCTTGTCGTCTTGAACGTGACCGAGAACAACTACGTTCTTATAGGGCGGTTCATCAAACAGAAGAGTTGAGATTGCCATAAGAGTATAGAACCAACCTCTTGTCTGGTCGATAGCCTCACTGATAAAGTCAGCGGGGAAGTTCTGCTCGAACACATCCTTGTTTTCAAAGGGATAGTGGAGTTGTGCAAACGGCATCGAACCTGAATCAAACCAACAGTCGATAACTTCGGTAACTCTCTTCATTTCGCCGCCGCACTTTTCGCAACGGAGATAAACGTTATCAACGTAAGGCTTGTGAAGTTCAATATCATCGGGACAGTTGATGCCCATTTCTTTAAGCTCTGCAATAGAGCCGATAACGTGCTTGTGACCGCAGGAACATTCCCAGATAGGAAGCGGTGTTCCCCAGTAACGGGTTCTTGAAAGACCCCAGTCGATTATATTTTCAAGGAAGTTGCCGAAACGGCCGTGCTTGATATTGTCAGGGAGCCAGTTTACCTTTTCGTTATTAGCAAGGAGTCTGTCACGAACCTTTGTCATTTCGATAAACCAGGTATCGCATGCGTAATAAAGAAGAGGAGTATCACAGCGCCAGCAGAACGGATAGCTGTGCTCGAACGGGATTACGGCAAAGCATTGATTGCGTTCCTTAAGGTCACGGATAATAAGTTTATCAGTATCCTTAACGAACATTCCTGCCCAATCGCCTGTTTCTTCTAGAAAGTTACCCTGAGTGTTAACGTGGTTAACAAAAGGAAGATTGTTTTCCTTGCCGACTCTCGAGTCGTCCTCACCAAATGCGGGTGCGATATGAACGATACCGGTACCATCGTCCATTGTTACATAGTTATCGGCAACAATGAAGTAAGCCTTCTTATCAGGCTTTATAAAGGTGTAAAGAGGCTCATATTCAAGACCTGTAAGGTCTGTGCCGGTGTATTCCCCGCAGATTTCAACCTCTGCATCTTCACCGAATACAGATTTTATGAGCGCCTCTGCCATAATATACTTTGTACCCTCGCCGTCAGCAAGTTTAACATATTTTTCTGACGGATTTACGCAGAGTGCCACGTTAGAGGGAAGAGTCCACGGAGTTGTTGTCCATGCGAGAATATACTCGTTCTCTTTGCCGACAACGGGGAACTTTGCGATGACAGAATTTTCTTTAACATCCTTGTAGCCCTGTGCAACCTCATGGCTTGAAAGCGAGGTTCCGCATCTGGGGCAGTAGGGCATTATCTTATGACCCTTGTAGAGAAGTCCCTTATCCCAGATTTGACGAAGCGCCCACCATACAGATTCAATGTAGTCGTTGTGGTAGGTAACATAAGGATTGTCCATATCAGCCCAGAAGCCGACACGGTCGCTCATTTCCTCCCATTCGCTCTGATAGGTAAATACGCTGTCCTTACACTTTTTGATAAAGTCTTCAATACCATATTTTTCGATTTCGGGCTTACCGCTGATGCCAAGAGCCTTTTCAACCTCAAGCTCAACGGGCAGACCGTGAGTGTCCCAACCCGCTTTTCTGAGAACCTTGTAGCCTTTCATAGTGCGGTAACGGGGAATTAAATCCTTAATCGCACGGGTCAACACGTGACCGATATGCGGCTTGCCGTTTGCAGTAGGCGGGCCGTCAAAGAATGTGAAAATTTCACAACCCTCGCGATTTTCTATACTTTTTTTGAATATATCGTTCTTTTTCCAGAACTCAACGATTTCCTTTTCTTGATTAACAAAGGAAAGGTCGGTTGATACCTTGCGATACATAGCAAAGACCTCCATTTTCTAATACTTACATATTTAATTATTGTATAATAAAAATGCAGATTTGTAAAGGGGTAAAGGGATATTTTTGAAAGATTTTTAAAAATAAAAGCCCTGATTTTCAAACCAGGGCTCTTGTTTATGTGGATAGTGGCTATACCAAACGGGTTAAATGCTGACAATAGGCATAAACATTTTGTATCTTTTTTGCCTCAACACCGTCGTCTGCCTGAATGATAGGCTGGGTTTCTGACGGAGCAATATAAAGCTTAAAGATAATAGCATCCTGCCCGGGGCGCATATTCCGAATACGCTTATATTCGAAATTACGCTTTGCAACACCCAAATAATTGAAAATTATCGTTTCAATATCGTTGTTGTCAAAGCATCTTAAAATATCCGTCTCGTCATAAATTTCGAGAAGATGCTTCGCCTCTTCGAAGGTAAGGTTGCAGCACTTGAATTCTCCCTCGTTAAGCACTGACATCATACTGCTGTTGTCTAATAACAGCAATGGTAGAGATTTAGAATCTTTCATATAAATACCTCCTTGCATCTTGATAAGATAATTATATGATATTTTTTGGTAATTGTCAACAAAAAATATAAAAAAAGAGGAAAAAATTTATCTATAAGTATAAAATATCAACTTCGTTGATGTGAAATAATTTACTTCGTAAATTGTGAACAATAGCTAAATTGCTTCTTCGAAAGAGCCAAATTAAATTCGCTTAAAGCGTGCGAAGCACATATCAAAAATTCCGTCAGGGGTTTATATCAGCAAACAAGTTCTTATTTTTGTTTTGCATAAGCAAAACTTCCGAAATACTTGACAAGTTTCGATAAGAGTACAAAAAGAAACGACAACTTTCTGACGAAAATTGTCGTTTCTTTTTGGGTGCAGGGGAGGGATTTGAACCCCCGACCTCCGGGTTATGAGCCCGACGAGCTACCAAACTGCTCTACCCTGCGATATATAATTGTGGTGCCGGAGACCGGGATCGAACCGGTACGAGAAAAAATCTCACAGGATTTTAAGTCCTGGGCGTCTGCCAGTTCCGCCACTCCGGCACGAGCCTCTTGCGAAACCGTACCGCAAAGACTACCATAATAAAATACCACAATACAGAGAGTTTGTCAAGGGATTTTGAAAAGTTTTTCGCAACTTTTTTTAAAATAAAAGTGTCTTTGCGGGATGATAAAAAATAATTAAAAATTTTTCGCAAGATTTTAATCTAAATGCTTGTTTTTTGTCATTTTGAGTGGTATACTGTACATTAGGAATGCTATCCGAGTCTACTTAAAAGGAAATGGTGCATCGATGAACTATACTATGCTCACAGATTTTTATGAGCTGACAATGGGAAATGGTTATTTTCGTGACGGGATGTGCGACAAAATTGCATACTTTGATATGTATTTCAGAAAAGTTCCCGACGATGGCGGATTTGCCATAATGGCAGGCGTTGAACAGCTTATAGAGTATATGAAAAACCTCAAGTTTGAGGATGAGGATATAGATTTCTTGCGCTCAAAGGGTATGTTTGACGAGAAGTTTTTGGAGTATCTTAAGAATTTTAAGTTCTCCTGCGATGTGTGGGCGATACCCGAGGGGACGCCTATCTTCCCGAACGAGCCTGTGGTTACTGTGAGAGGTCCGCTTATTCAGGCGCAGTTTGTTGAAACTATGGTTTTGCTTACGATTAACCATCAAAGTCTTATCGCTACAAAAAGCAATCGTATTGTCCGCGCGGCGAATGACATTCCTGTTATGGAATTCGGTTCAAGACGGGCACAGGGGTATGACGGCGCAATTTATGGTGCGAGAGCGGCTTATATCGGCGGTGTTTGCGGTACAGCCTGCACAATTTCCGACCGTATGTTTTCGGTGCCTGCGCTTGGTACAATGGCGCATAGCTGGGTTCAGTCTTTCGATAATGAATATGAGGCATTCTTGTCATATGCAAAGACTTATCCTGAAAACTGCACCTTGCTTATTGATACTTATAATGTTTTAAAAAGCGGACTGCCTAATGCAATCCGTGTATTTAATGAGGTTTTAAAACCGCTTGGAATAAAGAACTGCGGCGTTCGTATAGACAGCGGAGACATAGCCTATCTTACCAAGAAGTGCCGCAAAATTCTTGACGATGCAGGGTGGGAAACTGCAAAAATTGTAATTTCCAACTCTCTTGATGAGCATATAATCCGCGATATTTTGCGTCAGGGTGCAAAGGTCGATTCTTTCGGCGTTGGAGAGAGGCTTATTACATCAAAGTCAGAACCCGTTTTTGGAGGAGTATATAAGCTTGTCGCGGTTGAAAATGACGGTGAGATTATCCCTAAAATAAAGGTAAGCGAGAATGTTGCAAAGATAACAACGCCGTATTTTAAAAAGGCGTGGAGGTTTTACTCCAAGGAAACGGGCAAAGCGGTTGCGGACGTCCTTACAACTTTCGATGAGGTAATTGATGAAAATGAGCCGTATGAAATCTTCGACCCGAATAATACCTGGAAGAGAAAAGTTATAACTGATTTTGAGGTTAAGGAGCTTCAGGTTCAGATTTTCAAAAATGGTGAGTGCGTATATACCTGTCCCCCGCTTGATAAGATAAGAGAGTATTGCAAAAACAGCATTGACAAGATATGGGATGAGGTAAAGAGATTTGAAAATCCGCACGAGTATTATGTGGATATGTCCCAGAAATTATGGGATATAAGATATAAGCTTTTGTCAGAGAATTCCGGACAAAAGATAAAATAAAGTATAAGGCACATATCTGAAAGGAGAAGAATATGGGAAGCACAGCAGAAATGAAAAATCTTGGCAGACTCGGAGTAATAGGAATGAGGGGTTGCGAGGAAATTACCAATAAGGTAAACGAGCACCTTAAGAACTTTAATAAGGATAACATCGGTGATGATTTTGAAACCTTTGTTATACCTATAAACTGTCCGCGTTTTGGGACAGGTGAAGCTAAAGCGATGGTTCTTCACTCTATCAGAACCTATGACATTTATATTATAGTAGACGCATTTAACTACGGGGTTACATATAATATGTACGGACAGGAAGTCCCGATGAGCCCTGATGATCATTTTCAGGATTTGAAACGTGTGATTTCAGCTATGGGAGGAAAGGCGAAACGTATCACAGTTATTATGCCTATGCTCTATGAGGGACGCCAGCACAAGCGTGTTGCAAGGGAGTCACTCGACTGCGCAATGATGCTTCAGGAGCTTGCAGATATGGGCGTATCGAATATTATAACCTTTGATGCTCACGACCCGAGGGTTCAGAACGCCATACCCCTTTGCGGTTTTGAGAATGTGCATCCCACATATCAGATGATAAAAGCGTGCCTTAAATATGACGAAAAGATAATGCTCGATAAAGAAAATACAATCATCGTTTCTCCTGATGAGGGTGCGATGGGAAGATGTATGTATTATTCTTCGGTACTTGGAATGAACCTCGGTACATTCTATAAAAGACGTGATTACTCCACAGTAATCAACGGCAAGAATCCGATTGTTGCACACGAATTTTTGGGTAATGATGTAGACGGCAAGGATGTAATTGTTGTTGACGATATGATTGCATCGGGCGAATCTATGATAGATGTTGCAAGGGAACTTAAAAAGAGAAAAGCAAACAGAGTAATTGTATTCTCTACCTTTGGATTGTTTACAGAGGGTGTTGAAAAGTTCAATAAGGCATATGATGATGGGATTATCGACGCAGTGTTTACAACAAATCTTGTTTACCGCAGACCCGAACTTAAGGCTGCACCCTGGTATCACGAGGTTGATATGTCAAAGTATATAGCTCTTATAATCAAGCAGCTCAATGAAGAAAATTCTATCAGCAATCTGCTTACACCTATTTCAAGAATTGAGAAAATTCTTGAAAAGTACAGAAATAAGGCAGAATAATTTTATGAAAGGCAGTAGGTACTAAGATGAGTAGTAGAGAGCAGAGGCAGATAAGTCATACAGAGATGCAACACCAGCGTGAGTTTACGGATAAAATACGTGTATTGCTCGGTATGAGGGCGAAGACGCCGCTTGCCTTTGTAGAAACTTACGGTTGTCAGCAAAATTCAAGTGATAGTGAAAAGATAAAAGGAATGCTCTCTGATATGGGGTTTGACTTTTGCGACACTCCGAAAGATGCGGATTTTATAATTTACAATACCTGCGCCGTGCGTGAGAATGCAGAGCTTCGCGTTTTCGGAAATATAGGCGCGCTTAAAAATATCAAAAGAAAGCGCCCCGATGTTATAATTGCGGTTTGCGGATGTATGATGCAGCAAGAGCATATAGCCGAGAGGATACGTGCAAAATATAAACACGTCGATTTGGTTTTCGGCACCCACGCTCTGTATCGATTCCCAGAGCTTTTGGAAGGCGTATTGATGGGCGGCAGGGTATTTGACACCGAAAACAGTGACGGCGCCGTTTTCGAAGGCATAACCTATAAGCGTGACAATCCACCGCTTGCAAAAGTCCCGATAATGTACGGATGCAATAATTTTTGCACATATTGCATTGTGCCTTATGTAAGGGGAAGAGAGCGTAGCCGAAGTGCAGAGAATATTTTAAATGAAGTAAGACAGGTTGCCAAAGAAGGCTATCGGGAGGTTATGCTTCTCGGTCAAAATGTAAATTCTTACGGAAATGATACAGACGGCGGACTCAGCTTTACGGAGCTTTTGAGAGAGGTTTGCAAGGTGGATGGGATAGAGAGGGTCAGATTTATGACCTCGCATCCAAAAGATATATCCGACGAGCTTATAGTTGCTATGGCAGAAGAAAAGAAAATCTGCAATCAACTGCATCTCCCCGTTCAATCGGGAAGCAACCGAGTGCTGGAGCTTATGAACCGCAAATATACAAGGGAGCAGTATCTTGATATCATACGCAAAGTAAGAGAGGCTATTCCTGATGTTGTTATTACGACAGATATAATCGTTGGTTTCCCTGGTGAGACAAACGAAGATTTTGAAGAAACCCTTTCGATTTTAAAGGAAGTAGAATATGATACAATCTTCTCCTTTATTTATTCAAAAAGAGAGGGTACTCCCGCTGCGAAGATGGAGGACTGCCTCAGCGACGAAGAAAAGCACAGAAACTTTGACAGAATGCTCGAGGTTCAGAACGAAATTTCAAAGCGTAAAAATGATAAATACAAAGGAAAAATCGAAAAGGTTCTGGTCGAGGGGCAGAGCAAGACAGATGCAGACGCGCTCACAGGCAGAACCGAGGGCGGCAAGGTGGTCAACTTTAAAGGCAGCGATAATCTTGTCGGTGAGCTTGTCGATGTGAGAATAACAAGCTGCCAGACATGGTCGCTCTTTGGAGAGACAGAAGATAAGAGAAAGGATTGATAAAAATGTCAAAAGAACAGATTTTTGAAAAGGCAAAGGAGCTTTCAGACCTTATAGCATTCAGCGACGAGAAGAAGAATGCACAGGAAGCAAGCCGTATGCTTATGGAGGATAAGGAAGCAACCGAACTTATAAACGGTTATAACGAAAAGAGGGAGGCAAAGCTTGCCGAATACAAGGAGAAGCAGCCCACTCCCGATGAGGTGGAGAAAATAAATGAGTATCTCCAGACTGAATTTAACAAGATTATGGAAAATGCCGTTATTCGTGAGTATGTAAAGGCGTCAAGATTGTTTGAGATGATGCTCACACAGATGGATAATATAATAAAACAAGGCGTTTCAGTAGACGAGGGCGGATGCAGCGGCTCCTGCTCGACATGCTCTGGATGTAGTCATTAATTTTTTCGGTTGCGGCATAGCCGCAACCGAAAATAATTTATTTAAAGATTTAAGAACGGAGGGAAGGGCAAAGTGATTATTAACAGAGATGAGCTCACACCAATGATGAAGCAATATTTTGCTGTAAAAGATAATTATCCCGATTGTATACTTATGTATCGTCTGGGAGATTTTTACGAGATGTTTTTCGATGATGCAGAGGTTGCGTCAAGGGTTCTTGATATTGCCCTTACAGGCCGTGCGTGCGGTCTTGAAGAACGCGCTCCTATGTGCGGTGTGCCCTTCCATGCGGCGAACAGCTATATATCAAAGCTTGTCCTTGCAGGATATTCAGTTGCGGTGTGCGAACAAACCGAAGACCCCGCCGAAGCAAAGGGAATAGTAAGCCGTGACGTTATAAGGGTGATTACACCCGGAACGCTTATGGATACAACGGCTCTTGATTCGACAAAGAATAACTATCTGTGTTCTGTTTGTGCGGGCGAGGGAGGGGCGGCAGCGGCGTTTATTGATATCACAACGGGCGAATGTTCTGTTTCTGAAATTTGCGCATCTGAGTATGCCACCCCTGTTTTGAATGAACTTGTAAAATAT
This sequence comes from uncultured Clostridia bacterium, assembly GCA_937911665.1. GTDB lineage: Bacteria > Bacillota > Clostridia > Monoglobales > Monoglobaceae > UMGS1820. The sequence continues at coordinate 30,724 of CALDQB010000044.1, forward strand.
GTGCCGAGCGAGGTAATAATCAACCTTGAGGGCTTTGAAAATACAGATTTTGTTGAAGCTATAAAGGATAAGACGGGCGCATTTGTAAAAAACTATCGGGACTGGACCTTTGAAAGAAGCGAGGCAGAGGCGAAAATTTCTGCACAGTTTGGCGGAGTTGAGGCGGTTTTCCCTGATGACAAGCCGTATAGCGTGCGTGCAGTAGGCGCTCTCCTTGCGTATCTTGAAGAAACGCAGAAGACGGAGCTTAAGAATATTACGGGGATTGAGGTTGACAGAGATGCAGAGATGATGCAACTTGATATGTACAGTCTTCGAAATCTTGAAATTCTCGAAACTATGCGTGACAGAAATTCGAAAGGTTCGCTCCTCGGTACGCTTAATATGACATCGACTGCTATGGGAGCAAGACTTTTGAGAAAGAGTCTGTCTGCGCCGCTTCGCAATTGTGCGGCTATCACAAACAGACATCTTGCGGTTGCGGAGCTTGTGGGCGACCCCATTATGAGAGCAGAAATGATGGAAGCACTCAAGGGCGTTCGCGATATGGAACGTCTTATTAACAGAATAGTATACAAAAATGCCAACTGTGCAGATTTGACGGGACTTGCAAATTCCCTGCGTCAGCTCCCTGCACTTTTAAAGTGCCTTAAAGGGACTGCGTCAAAGCTTTTGAAAAGCTGTGCGGCAAGGCTCGATACTCTCGATGATGTAAGGGCGCTTATTGATGAGAATATAAACCCTGAAGCGCCCGCATCTTTGCGAGGCGGTGACCTTATATTAAAGGGTGCAAACGAGGAGCTTGACAAGACGATTGATTTGGTTGAAAACGGACAGGTTATTCTTCGTGAAATGGTTGAAAAGGAGAAAGAAAAGACGGGAATAAAGATAATGAAGCTCGGCTTTAACAAGGTTTTCGGCTATTACATAGAGATAAGCAATTCGTATTTAGAACAGGTTCCCGATTACTTTATAAGAAAGCAAACATTGACGGGCGGAGAGCGATTTATAACTCCCGAGCTTAAAGAGGTAGAGGAAGCAGTACTGACGGCGGGCGAGCGGCGCATTGATATGGAGTACGAGCTGTTTTGTCAGATTCGTGACCGTGTGGCTTCTGCTTTTGAGAGAATATGTGCGTCGGCGGAAATTGTTGCCCTCGTTGATATGATGTGTTCGTTTGCGGCTGTGGCAGAGAGATACTCTTATGTTATGCCGACGGTGAATATGTCTGATAAAATCATAATAAAAGGCGGCAGACACCCCGTAGTTGAAAGACTTCTGCGCGGGAGCACCTTTATATCCAATGATACAATTCTCGATAACAGAGAAAATCAGGTCGCGATTATAACGGGACCTAATATGGCGGGTAAATCCACTTATATGAGACAGACCGCATTGATTGTGCTTATGGCACAGGCGGGAAGCTTCGTCCCTGCCGACAGTGCAGAAATCGGCATAGTTGACAAGATATTTACAAGAGTGGGGGCGTCTGACGACTTGTCCTCGGGACAGAGTACCTTTATGGTAGAGATGAACGAGGTTTCGTACATTCTTGACAACGCCACAAATAAGAGTCTTGTTATCTTTGATGAAATCGGCAGAGGAACAAGCACATATGACGGACTCGGCATTGCGTGGGCAGTGGTTGAGTATATGGCGGATATCAAAAAGTGCGGAGCAAAGACGATGTTTGCAACGCATTATCATGAGCTTACCCAGCTTGAAAATAAAATTTCAAACGTGAAAAATTACTGCATTGCGGTAAAGAAGCACGGGGGAAGTATAAGCTTTTTACGTAAAATTATAAGAGGCGGTGCAGACGAGAGTTACGGAGTTGATGTTGCGGCTTTAGCGGGAGTTAAGAAATCCGTTGTAAATCGTGCAAAGGAAATCGTGGCATCACTTGAGGCAGAGGATAACCGCGAGGTTGAAAGTGTAAGAATAAAGACGGCGGGGACAGCGTCGGTAAACGATGACCAGCTTGGCTTTATCTCTGCGGGTAACGGAGTTTGTGATGAGCTTTTGGCTCTTGATATAAATTCAATGACACCCGTAGAGGCGTTGACTGCACTTTATGATTTGCAAGCAAAAGCCAAGAATTTATAGTTTAAAATACAGGAGGTGCAGATATGCCTGAGATAAAAGTTCTTCCGCAGGAGGTTGCGGACAAAATTGCGGCGGGTGAGGTTGCCGAAAGACCGTCAGCGGTAGTGAAAGAACTTGTGGAGAATGCAATTGATGCGGGTGCGACTTCGATAGAGGTCGAAATAAAAAAAGGCGGAATAGAATACATTCGTGTTATGGATAACGGATGCGGAATGGCGCCCGAGCAGGCAGAGACCGCCTTCCTTCGTCACGCCACAAGCAAGCTTCGAAATATAGAGGATTTATATTCAATCGGTACGATGGGTTTCAGGGGTGAGGCGCTCTCGAGTATTTGCGCCGTGTCAGAGATTACCGTTATAACACGAACCGAGGATAACGAAGAGGGAGTTTTGCTCAGGCTCGATCGCGGCAGAGTAACAGAAAAAGAGGAAATTGCCGCGCCTCGCGGAACAACAATGATTGCGGAGCGGCTTTTTGAAAACATTCCTGCCAGAATGAAATTTTTGAAAAAGGACTCAACCGAGGCGGGTTACGTGGCAGATGTGCTCGGCAGAATTGCACTTTCTGCCCCTCATATAGCTTTTACCTATATTTGCGATGATAAAGAAATTTTCGCAACCCCGGGTGACGGAAACCTTAAAAATGTCGTGCTTAAGTTATATGGAATTGACCACGCAAGAGCAGTTATCCCCGTAGACTATACAGAGGATAATGTTCGGATAAGCGGTCTTGCGGGTAAGCCTGAAATTGCAAGGGGCAACAGAGCAAGGCAGACGCTTTTTGTAAACGGAAGATATATAAAAAGCCACGTTCTTTCAAAGGTAGTGAGTGAGGCATACAGAAATTCTATTATGGTAGGCAAATTTCCTTTCTTTGTGCTTGATATTTCGATTGCCCCTGATTGCGTTGATGTAAATGTGCATCCCGCTAAAACGGAAATTAAGTTTGCTAACGAGAGCAGAGTATACGAAATAGTATACAGGGCGGTAAGTAACGCAGTAAACGGCACTGAGGCGGAAAAGCCAACAGCGAGCGAAGATAAAAAGCATGCCGTAACGTCCGAAAAACAAAACAGAAATGAAACTGTAAATCGGGGACTTGTAAGGGAGTATCTGGATGCGGTTATTCCCCCAAAACAAGAAAAAGCTCCCGAGGTTATATATAGTGAATTTAATTTCCTTGACAATTCTTCAAAACCCTCTTTAGAGGTGCGGGAGATTGATGATGTACTCGAAGTTAAAGAGGAAATTCCACAAAAGGTACAAACCGAAGTAACTCCCGAAAGAGAGATACCTATGCCGATAGGACAAGCTTTTGAAACCTATATTCTGTGCCAGTCGGGAAATATTTTCTATATGATAGATCAACACGCGGCACACGAGAGATTGAGGTTTGAGAGTCTTAAAAAATCCTATTACGCAAATGAGCGGATGTCACAGCTTTTGCTTACGCCGATGATAATCAGGCTCGATTTTTCGGAGTGTCAGGCGGTTCTTGCAAACCTTGATGCGTATAAAAGGTTTGGCTTTGAGATTGAGGATTTCGGCTCGGGAAGCATTATAGTAAACGCTACTCCGATTATAGCCGATGAACCCCATATACGCGACCTTATACTTGAGATTGCGGATGCGCTTTTAAGCACGGGCAGAAATTCAATATTAAATTTTGAAGAGCGTGCTCTTGATATGATTGCGTGCAAATATGCGATAAAGGCAAACCACAAGCTTAATGTTGCGGAAATGCAGGATTTAATAAAAAAGGTCTGGGATATGGAAAAGGACGGAATTCGAACCTGTCCTCACGGCAGACCGATACGGATTGAATTTTCCAAGGATGAAATAGAAAAGCTTTTCAAAAGAAAAGTGTAGCAGAAGTGGAGGTCGAATATGTGTAATATATCCGAAAAACCAAGTATAATATGCGTATGTGGCCCTACTGCATCAGGCAAGACGGCATATGCTATAAATCTTGCCAAGGAGAAAAACGGCGAGATTGTATCTTGCGATTCAATGCAGATTTATAAGTATATGGATATAGGTACGGCAAAGGCAACACGTGAAGAAAGGGCGAGAATTCCTCATCATATGATTGACTTTGTGCATCCTGATACTAACTATAGCGTTGCTGATTTTACCGAAGATGCAAAAAAGTGTATAGAAGACATAATAAGCAGAGGCAAGATGCCGATACTTTGCGGGGGAACGGGACTTTATATAGATTCTCTGCTTGGCGGAATTGACTTTTCGGAGGAGAAAAAGGACGAGGCTTATCGTAATGACCTTTGGAAGATGGCAGAAGAAGACGGAGCGGATGCGGTTCACGCTCTGCTTGCAGATATTGACCCCGAGGAAGCAGAAAAGGTACATCCCAATAATATAAAGAGGGTAATCCGTGCTCTTGAAATATGTAAAACGACGGGTATGACCAAGACAGAAGCGGATAAGGCGGCAAACCTCGGGTCCCCGTATAGTGCTCAGATTATAGGACTTACTATGGACAGAGAACGGCTCTATGACAGAATTAACAGACGTGTTGATATTATGATGGAAGAGGGGCTGCTCGGTGAGGTCGAGGGACTTCTTGAAATGAACATAAGGCGTGACAGTACAGCTATGCAGGCAATAGGCTATAAGGAGCTTATCGCATACCTTGACGGCAACTGTACTCTCGGTGAGGCGATAGACAAAATAAAGCAGGAATCAAGACGCTATGCAAAACGTCAAATGACATGGTTTAAAAGAAACAAAAACATAAAGTGGATAGAAATAGAGTAAATTTTTAAAAGAATAAAGGACAGTCGGGACGCTTGCTCCTGCCGTTCGGGCTTCTATTATTCGCCAAATATTTACTCTCCAAAATATACCTTTATTACAAGAAGATTAAAAAATATATACAAATTGATTTATACGGTTTACATAGCAAAAATCGATGCTATAATAGTTCCATAAGGATAGAATAACACAGTTCTATCCTTATGGCTATTTTTGTTTTTGCACCACTACGAGATGCCATTTTTATCCAAAGGAGGAAATTTAATGCTTAATAATAAAGAAAATTTGGATAGAGCATCTCGAAGAAATACAAAAGGACGGCGCAAGAGAGGGAAGTCCCTTAAAACCGCGGCGATTATAGTTGTTGCGGCAGTTGTTATATATCTTGCGACGGCAATTTTCGCAGGGGTAGCGAGCAATTTATCAACCACGGTTGCTCTCAAAGGTCAGGTCCACGAGAGTATACGTGTCGACGGCTATGTATTCAGGGACCAAACCTTGATAAACGCGCCCTGGGATGGACATTTTGAATGTTTAGTAAGCGAGGGCGAGCGTGTCAGCAACGGACAGATTATAGGATATATTTACAGAGCGCAGCCTGACGCAGAGATTATGGATAAGATTAAAAAGCTTCAAAGAAATCTTTCTATAATCGAAAACTTTGGTGACAGCACATATATTGCAGGCGGTTCAGGGGTAGCAGAAAAGAGAGTATCCGAGCTTTCCAGAGGGTTGTCTGATAAAAGACAACAGAGAGATTTAAGTGTTGTGCTCGAGGGAAAAGAAGAGATAAATCTGCTTATGCAGAAAAAGCAAAACCAAGGCAATGATGAGGTAGGCTATGAAGCCGAGAATATCAAAGCGGAGCTTGCAAGCCTTGAGCAACAAGCGGGAGAAAGCGTTAAAATAACCGCTCCCGTAGGCGGAGTATTCAGCTCCAAGGTTGATGGATTTGAGGATAAGCTCAAATATGATATGGTGAAAGGTCTTACGCCGTCATATTTAAAAGAAATTGATAATATTGAAAATCAGGAAAATGCCGAAACGCTTGCGGGTGGACCGATTTGCAAAATTATAAATAACTACAAGTGGTGCTACGGTGCAGAGCTTGATGCCGATGATGCAGAGAGATTTACCGTCGGCAGTAATATCAGAATGAGTTTTTATGATTTGGCTGGCGGATATGTGCAAGGCAGAATTGACAGTATATCAGAGCCTGACGGCAAGAAATGCTCGATAGTGATTTCTACAAATAAATATGTAGAGGGTATATACTCTGCAAATCGTATAAGTGCAGACCTTGTTGCCGTTGATTTTTCGGGCATAAAGCTCCCTGTTGAGTGTCTTAGAATAAAAGACGGAGTCACGGGTGTGTATATTATTTCGCTTGATGTGGCGCGGTTTGTGCCTGTAAATCTTATATATAAAAATGATGATTGGGCAATTGTAACGGCGGCAGAGGCGCAAAACGGGGGACACAAGCTTAAAATGTATGACGAGGTAATAGTTCGGTGCAGAAACCTCGAAGATGGAAAGGTCGTAAGATAAAACAGGAGGATGTCGCAAATGAGAATTGCGGACAATATCAAAGCGGTCAGGGAAAGAATTGAAAGTGCGGCGCAGATGGCGGGCCGTGACATAAGTGAGATTACCCTGATTGGTGTCAGTAAGACCAAGCCTGTAGAAATGATAAAGGAAGCAATCGGATGCGGCATAGTTGATTTTGGCGAGAACAAGCCTCAGGAGCTTGCGGAAAAGTATCCGCAAATCAGCGGGGAGGTTAAATGGCATCTGATAGGTAATTTACAAAAAAACAAAGTAAGACACATAATAGATAAGGCGTATCTTATTCACTCGGTTGACAGTTTCGAGCTTGCGCTTGAGATTGATAAGAGAGCCGCGGCGGCAGATAAAATTCAGGATATTCTGCTTCAGGTCAACATATCGGGCGAGGCGACAAAGTCGGGCGTATCACCTGCTGATGCGGCAGAGCTTTGCAGAAGAATAAGTGAGCTTAAAAACGTAAGAACAAAAGGTCTTATGACAATTTCCGTTAAGGATTACAGTTACGAAGAAAATAAAGCTGTATTTGAAAGATTAAAAGAGCTTTCACTCAATATTGATTCTCGTTGCATAGAGAATGTTTCGATGGGGGAACTTTCTATGGGAATGACCCACGATTTCGAGGCAGCAATCGAAGCGGGCGCCACACTCGTAAGGGTTGGGGCGGCGATTTTCGGCGACAGATATTATGGGGTTTAATTTATTAAATAATATATAAATGGAGGAAATGAAAATGAGCAACTTTATGAACAAAATGCTTAACATGGTTGGTATTGGCGGAGAAGAAGATTATGAGGAGAATTTCGTAGAAGAGGTAGAGGATTACGAACCCATCTCTTTTGACAGATTTAGTGACAGACGCAACAACAGAGTAGTAAAGCTTCATAACTCATCCACACAGATGAGAATGGTTGTTGTTCAGCCCGAGGCTTTTGACGAAGCAAAGGATATAACAAATCACCTTAAGGCTAAAAAGCCGATTATCGTAAATCTTGAGGCTGTTGACAAGAACGTGGCACGCAGAATAATCGACTTTTTAAGCGGTGCAGTGTATGCGCTCGATGGCGATATTCAAAAGGTTTCTAATGGCATTTTCATTATTGCCCCCAACAATGTAGGCATTATGAATGAAGAAGTAGGCGAGGAAACAAAGGCTTCTTTCCTCTGGAACTAATAATAGATGCAGACTGAAAAGGAAGATAAGCTTATACTGTCTCGTGCAGAGGACGCAATTGCGATATCTGAAAAAAGCTATTCGGTAAGATGTATGGGATTTTTAAACCCGCATCAAAGAGAACTTATAAAAAAGAATGTTGTAAGTTGCGATACAATAATGTCATTCGAGGGTGGATATGAAGGGGCAGAGCGAACCTTGCTTGTATGCAGACCTGAGTATGTTGATTTTGAATTATCCGAATATATAAAGGTTATACGCTGCACAGGCAGAGATTTAAACGGGCTTACCCACAGGGACTACCTCGGTAGTATTATGGGACTTGGAATTGTGCGGGAGAACATAGGTGATATCCTAGTGTGCGATGACAAGGCGTTTGTGTTTGTAAAGAGCGATATTGCCGATTATATAATGAATAACCTTTCCAAAATCGGCAGACACGGCGTAGATATGAAGCTTTGCAGATGCGAGGAAGCGGATATTCCCGAGCCTGAATATAAGGAGATAAAGGGAACGGTATCGTCGCTTAGGCTTGATGCAGTACTGTCGCTTGCGGCGGGGATATCAAGAACCAGAGCGGCGGAGCTTATAGAACAGGAGCTTATATCGGTAAACTGGGAAAAGACAACCTCTGTTTCGCACAAAATGGAAGAAGGCGATTTAATCTCGGCAAGAGGGATTGGACGTATACGCCTCTCTCAAATCGGCGGAGTTACGCGGAAAGGACGCCTTGGAATAGTACTTTTGAAATATCAATAACAGATTAAAGGAGAGTTGAAAATGCTGACACCTCAAGATATAGAAAATAAAATGTTCAAGGTTTCGTTTAAGGGTTATTCCACGGAAGAGGTTGATGATTTTTTGCAGGAAATCTGTGACAGCTATGTTTTAATTCACAGAGAGAATAAAAAGTATGAAGAGCAGATTGCCCGTCTCTCCGAGGCAGTTGAGAAGTATAAGGCAATGGAAGGGACGTTGCAAAGCGCACTGAGCGTTGCCGACAAGTCAAGCGATGAGATAGAAAAGGATGCATACGCCAAGGCTAATAAAATAATAAGGAATGCCGAGAAGACGGCAGAGGCGATGATAGAAGGTGCAAAACAGGAAGTTTTGCAAGAGAAAAACAGACTTGCAGATATTCAGCGCGAGGCGGCTACTTACAGAGATAAGATAAAGGATTTGCTAAGTGCGCAGATGAATATATTGAATAGTTATTCCGCTATGGGAATTTTTACGGATGCGGAAAGCTCTTCAAAACCTACCAAGAAGAGCCGCGCAGATGTATGGGGCGGCGAGACCAAAGCATATGATAAAAGAAAGGTGCAGGCGGAAGATACAACCGCGAGGATAGACGTGCCTGCAGATGATATGAAAACCGAGGATTTGCCCAGGCTTCGACAAAATGAAAAGGGCGAATATGTAAAGGCATAAAAGAGGGGGCAAGGGCTCCCTTTTTGAATTTAGCGAATTTGAGGGATTTTTATGATTTATTTTTTGGCAGCCACACTTGTGCTTGCGGCAGATATAATAACTAAGTTAATAGCAGAGAATAATCTGATAAAAATAGGAACAATCCCTGTGATAGAAGATATCTTTCATTTGACCTATGTTCAAAACAGAGGTATGGCATTCGGTATGCTCGGTGGCGGAAGAATATTTTTTATCATCTCGACAATAGCGATAATTGCTCTGCTTGCGTTTGTATATTTGAGGACCGAAAAGAAATGCCGTTCAATATGGCTTAAAGCGGGGATGGCTCTCGTTTTAAGCGGAGCGATTGGAAATCTTATTGAAAGAATTTTCAAGGGATATGTTGTGGATTTTCTGGATTTTCGAATTATAAATTTCCCCGTTTTTAATATCGCTGACATAGCCGTTTGTGTCGGCGCAGCTATGCTTGTAATCCACTTTTTAAAATCGGAGGACAAGGCAAATGAATAAAGAGATTTTAATTAAGGCAGAGGCAGAAGATGCAGGGACGAGAATAGACAAGATTTTATCAGAAAAGATTGACGAGCTTACCCGCTCTCATATACAAAAGCTGATTACCGACGGCGGAGTCCTGGTAAATGAAGCAGCAGTAAAAGCGAATTACAAGCTTCGCGGCGGTGATTGTATAAAGGTCGTAATCCCCGAACTTAAAGAGGCAGAAATCGAGGCGGAGGATATCCCTATTGATATAGTCTTCGAGGATGACGATATGCTTGTTGTAGATAAACCGCAGGGGATGGTTGTTCATCCTGCCGCGGGAAATTTCAGCGGAACCTTAGTAAACGCGCTTCTTCACAGATGCGGGGATACCTTGTCTGGAATAAACGGAGAAAAACGACCCGGTATTCTTCATCGTATAGATAAAGATACAAGCGGACTTTTAATGGTTGCCAAAAATGATAAGGCGCACCTTGCCCTCTCGGCGCAGATAAAAGAACATTCGCTCACAAGAGCGTACAAGGCATTGGTGCATGGCGGTTTTATGGCGGATACAGGGGTAATTGACAAGCCAATCGGCAGACACCCCACCGAGAGAAAGAAGATGACGGTCACCGATAAAAATTCGAGGAACGCGGTGACTCATTATAAAGTATTAGAGAGGTTTGGCGCATATACATTTATAGAATGTATTTTGGAAACAGGCAGAACCCATCAGATAAGAGTTCATATGTCAAACGGGGGTCATCCCATAGTAGGCGACAAAACCTATGGGGTGCGCAAAGAAGAATTTCGTCTTGCAGGTCAACTTCTCCACGCATACAAGATAGGCTTTATACATCCCACAAGCGGAGAGTATATGGAGTTTACTTCAAGCCTGCCCGATTATTTCGAAAAAATTCTTTACAATCTGCGCGAAAAATGATAAAATTCTTGTAATATTATAAAGGGGGATATGCATTGAAAAGAGTATTTGCAATAATATTGACGGCGGTTTTATCGCTTTCCGCATTTTCTGTTTTTGCAGAAAATGATCAAGCTGTAACAGAGGGGGCTTTGACAGAAGTCACAGAGAGTGAATCTTATGCAGAGGCGGAAGATAAAAATATTCTCAAGATTGAGATTTCCATGCTTCCGTGTATGAAGGTTAGAGATTCCGTTGCGGTAATCGAATTATATTCAAAAGACGGAGTAAAGCTCGGCACAAAAGAAGAGTGGATTGGCGGAATAACAGAGAAATTCACAATTGAGTTTGAGGTTCCGTCTGTCAAGGCGGGAGACAGCTATGTTTTAAAGCTGGGAGACGGACTTACATATCTTAAATATTATGATGAATCTTATGCCAAGGGCGAGGAAATTGAACTTACCTTGTACGGATATCTCGACGAAAATCAAAAGGCGTGCGTGGCTAATACCTTTGCGCTCAATGCTTTCCCGATGTATGAGCACGTAATTGTTCCCTATGTAAACGGCAATCAGATAAAAGCAGAGCCTGAAGCAAGGCTTATAAATAATACAGCAATGATTCCAGTAAGAGCGATAGCAGAGGCTATGGGACTTATAGTCAGATATGACGAGGTTTACAACAGTGTTGTCTGCTCGCTTGGTGATAAGGAATTAATTTTCAATGTGGGAACTACATATGCTACATTGCTTGGCGAGGACACCTATCTTCCCGAAAGCTGTGCGATGATTGAGGATACAGTTTTCGTACCCGTAAGACCTTTTGCAGAGGCTCTTGAATGCAGTGTAGAGGCACTCGATTTTGGTGACCATATCGATGTGTGCATAGGCGTTTCGGATATGATTTATGAGTATATGAAGAAACTCCCCGTAAATGAATGGGGACTTACAAGTCGGACCGAATACCTCGTTTGGATTGACAAATCAGATTACAGAGTAAGGGTTTACAAGGGTACAAAGGGACTCTGGAATGAAATAAAGAGTTTTCCGTGTGCGATTGGCGCACCGAACAGCCCGACCATCACAGGCAGCTATGAATATCAGTATCGTATGAAACAATGGGATTATTTTGACCAGGGCTTCTATGTAGCACCTTGCCTTGTGTTCTACGGAAATTATGCAATGCATTCAACTTTGCTCAGCTACAAGGGCGGTTTGTATGACGACCGTGTAGGCGTAATGATTTCTCATGGCTGTGTGAGATTACATAAGGAGGATATCGATTGGCTATCGGATAATTTGCCGCTGAAGAGTAGAATTTATATAACCGAATAGAGCCAAACGTAGTCTTTATAAACTATGGATAGTGTAAACAGATTTTTGCCGATAAGTAAAGATGATATGAAAGAAAGAGGCATCGAAAAGCTTGACTTTATATATGTGTCAGGCGATGCCTATGTTGACCACCCAAGCTTTGCGATGGCGGTAATATGCCGTCTTATCGAAAGTCTTGGCTTTACCGTGGGTATAATTGCCCAACCCGACTGGCATAGCTGCGAAGATTTTAAAAGATTGGGCGAGCCAAGGCTTGCGTTTTTGGTAGGTGCGGGAAATATTGATTCGATGGTAAATCACTATACCGCCGCAAAGAAAAGACGCAATACCGATTTGTATTCGCCAAATGGCGAGGCAGGGCACAGACCTGACCGCGCTACAATTGTGTATTCTAATCGAATAAGAGAAGCTTTCGGCAAGAAAATTCCCATAATAATAGGGGGAATAGAGGCAAGTCTTCGCCGATTTGCCCACTACGATTATTGGTCTGATAAGGTGCGCCGCAGTATCTTAATCGATAGCGGCGCCGATCTTTTGATATATGGAATGGGTGAACATCAGATTGGTGAGATAGCAGAGCTTTTAGATGCGGGAGTACCGATTGGCGAAATAAAATCTGTTCGCGGTACGGCGTACCTCGAGGGCGATGCGGAAACGCTGCCTGAAGATTGCGTTATAACTGCATCATATGATGATGTTTGTGCCGATAAGAAAGCTTATGCCAAAGCAACGAAACAACAATATGATGAGCAGGATGCATACAGAGGAAAGACTGTAGTTCAGCTCGATCGTGATAAGTATATCGTTCAAAACCCGCCCGCATACCCTCTTACAACACAGGAGCTTGATAGAGTATATGAGCTTCCGTATGTAAGACGATGGCACCCAAGCTATGATGCAAGGGGCGGAATACCCGCAATTGAAGAGGTTAAGTTTTCGATTGTTTCGTCAAGAGGTTGCTTTGGTGCATGCAACTTTTGTGCGCTTACCTTTCATCAGGGACGAACAATCTCGGCAAGAAGCCACGAATCAATAATAAAAGAGGCGGAATTGATTGCGAAAGAGCCCGATTTCAAAGGTTATATTCACGATGTAGGCGGACCTACCGCTAACTTCAGATTACCCTCGTGCAAGGAACAGCTAAAGAGGGGAACATGTAAAAATAAGCAATGTTTATATCCCGAGCCTTGTAAGAATCTTGAGGTTTCGCACAGAGATTATATCGAACTTTTGCGGAAGTTGAGAAAGATTAAGGGTGTAAAGAGAGTTTTCATAAGATCGGGAATCAGATACGATTATCTGCTCTATGACAGAGATGATGAATTTTTCAGGGAGCTTTGCAAATATCATATCAGCGGTCAGCTCAAGGTTGCACCCGAGCATATATCGGATAATGTCTTAAAGTATATGGGCAAGCCGTCACTCAATGTATACAAGCGCTTTGCGGATAAGTATAAGAGGATAAATGAGGAGCTTGGCAAGAATCAGTATCTTGTTCCATATCTTATGTCGTCGCATCCTGGCAGTACAATGAAAGACGCAGTCAAGCTTGCTGAATATTTAAGGGACAACAAAATAAATCCCGAGCAGGTGCAGGATTTTTATCCCACCCCAGGCAGTATTTCGACCTGTATGTACTATACAGGTATAGACCCAAGGGATATGAAGAGTGTTTATATCCCCAAAACATATGAAGAAAAGCAAATGCAGAGGGCGTTGCTCCAATATAGGAAACCAGAAAACCACAAGCTTGTTTATATGGCGCTTAAAACGGCAGGCAGACTTGACCTTGTGGGAAACGGTGAAAAATGCCTTATAAAGAATAACAGAAAAGGAGAAAACACAAATGGCAAAAATATTGAGCGGAAAGGAAGTTTCCGCAAGAGTAAAACAACAGCTCAGAGAAGAGGTAGAGGCGCTGAAAGCAGCGGGAACAAATCCGGGTCTCGCGGTCGTAATCGTGGGCGATGACCCTGCCTCTAAAGTATATGTGGCAAACAAGGAAAAGGCGTGTGCAGACCTTGGGTTTTATTCAGAAAAGCACGCACTCCCTGCCCAGACAACAGAAGAGGAGCTTCTGGCGCTTGTTGAGAATCTTAACAACGACGAAAATATCCACGGAATACTTGTTCAGTTGCCGCTTCCGAAACACCTTGATGATAAGACAATAATCAATAATATAAAGCCTGAAAAGGACGTTGACGCCTTTCATCCCGCAAATGTAGGAAAGATTATGATAGGCGACTTTGACTTCGTTCCCTGTACCCCTGCGGGCGTAATGGAGCTTATCCGTGAGAGTGGTGTTGAGGTCGAAGGCAAGGAATGTGTGGTAATAGGAAGAAGCAATATAGTAGGTAAGCCTATGTCGATGCTTCTGCTCCATAAAAACGGAACTGTAACTGTGTGCCACTCACGCACCAAGGATTTAAAGGAGAAGACAAAGAGAGCCGATATTCTTGTAGCGGCAGTGGGAATTGCCAAGTTTGTGACGGGTGATATGGTCAAAGAGGGCGCTGTTGTAATCGATGTTGGAATGAACAGAGACGAAAACGGCAAGCTTTGCGGAGACGTGGATTTTGACTCGGTAGAACCCATAGCAGGCGCTATTACCCCCGTTCCTGGCGGTGTAGGACCGATGACGATTGCTATGCTTATGAAGAATACCGTGACCGCGGCAAAACGCGCACACGAGAAGAAAAGCTTATGATAAACTGCGAAGAATGTATGAACTACTATTATGACGACGAGGAAGAGTATTACACATGCTCGGTTCAGCTCGACCAGGATGAGATGAGTCAGTTTATGCGGGGTACATTTAGTGAATGTCCCTACTATCGCCCGGGCGATGATTACACAATAGTAAGAAAACAAAAGTAAACTAAAAAAAGCCGCATCTGCGGCTTTTTTTGGTGGCGGGGGAGTTAAGACATCCCTTAACATCCTGCTACTCAAAACTTACTTTGCAAAATATACGATTCAGTTTGATTGTGGTTCAATATAAGGCACTTTAAAATAATCTAAATACTTTTTAAACTTATCCTGTGCCGAGAGGCAGGTGTCGATTAAATAACCTTTTTCATTGTTCCATTCGGACAGACCTCTGTAATAGAACATTTTAAGACTGTCATCAATAATAAATGGAACAATATTATTTTTTAGACACTCTTTAAACATTATAAGTCTACCTACACGACCGTTGCCATCCTGAAACGGATGCAATGATTCAAATTGATAATGAAAATCAATAATGTCTTCTAATGTATGCTCCTTCTTTTGATTATAAGATTTTAACAAGTCTTTAATTTTTTGTGCAACAGTTTCAGGACTTGCAGTTTCTTTTCCGCCAACCTCATTAGGCAGTTTCTTATATTCACCAACATTGAACCAGTCTTTTCTTGAATCACTTGTGCCGGACTTTAAAGTAAAATGCAGCTCCTTTATAAATTTTTCTGTGAGCTTATAAGTCGCATTATCTATTATCATATCAATGCACTTGAAATGATTTGCAGCTTCAATGATGTCATCAACATTGAGTGCATCAGTATCTGCCCCAATAGTATTAGTCTCAAAAATATATCTTGTTTGATCGTGAGTTAATTTACTACCCTCAATATGATTTGAATTATAAGTAAGTTCTATTTGAATTTTATGATAAATTCCGCCTTTGAGAGAAGACTTTTTCTCCGCAGTTAATCTTTCAAGAATATTTTTAGGTTCATCACTTTTTTTATTTATTCTTTCAGGTTTTTCTGCATTTTCGGGGATGTTCCAAGTCTTACCGGTTAAGAATGCGCCTGGTATTTTATTTTGAGCACAATAATTTCGAACAGTTCGTTCCGATATGTTCCATTTTTTTGCCATTTTAGATACAGATAAGTAATTCATAGCTATCCCTCCTATGAAATAATACAATTATATCATATTATCGGCAAAAAGTCAATGAAATATGTAGTATTTTTCCAGCTTTTATGCCGATATCGGTGAGATATGATTTTAATAGGGGTGGTATTTCTGGATGGGTTTTGTACATTAACACCTATTTTGTAGGGAATGCATTTATGCATTCCGTTGCGGAAGGGATAAATCCCTTGCCTACAACATCCCCACGCGCCTGCGTCGCTCGGCTTCAAATCCTCCCCGCCACCAAAAAAGCAAGCCAGAAACGTGACTTGCTTTTTTGG
>CALDQB010000045.1 GCA_937911665.1 uncultured Clostridia bacterium
CTTCCCAAGCTTCTGCATAGTCGCCTTTAAGCAAATTTGATATTCCGCTTATCTTGCTCTCGACATCTTCAAATATCCCCTTGAAAGAATACCAAACAGTATCTATAACTAATCCGCCCGCAAACGCACTTATATCAATTATACCTTTGGCTATTGGCTCGATAATGGGATAAATTGCCCCTAAAATATCTTTTAGATCTTTCCAAATCGTAGTTTTCGAAAGGAGTTCGGAAAAATCTGTTAAATATCCGAACAAATCTTCTAACAGTGGCGCAAAACTTTCTGTCGCATATATCATAATAGGTTCGAGAAAGTCTTTGTAAAAAGATTTTAACAACTCAAGCGCATCTTTACCGCTATCCCAAGATATTTTCGAAAATTCCTCAATAAATTTTGAAAATTTAGGTAAAATATTTTCCTCAATTGATTTAACCAATGGTTCGAATATCAAAAATGCTTCTTTAATTTTGTTTATCTTTTCTGCCAATTTTTGATATTGTTCTTCTTGATTATTGGTTGATGGCATTGTGCTTATGCCGAAATCAACATTTCCCAAATTATTGTTTGATTGAGCTGCATTTTCTGTGATGTTTGATGTTAAAATCTGTAAATCGTCAAACCCAGCAATAGCTTTTTTTACAGCTTTTGATGTGTTGTTGACTTCATTTGTTAGTTCTTTTTGGTTTTCAACTGTTGCACCCGTTGCATCGCTCTGACTAATGGTTGCGTTTGAAATTCCAAACAGAATTTTAGTCAACATAGTGGCTTTTACTATAATATCAGTCAATGCCTGTAATACAGGTATAAAAAATTGATTTATTACTTGCCCCCAAGTAGCTTGAAAATCTTCCCAAGCCGCTTTAAATTGTGCTTTCGCAAGTGCAGAGGTCTGTGCAACTTCATTTCCATACTTGCCTGTTGCTTGTTCAAGAATGGCAAAAGTTCGTATTTGCTGTTGAGTGTAGGCGTCCAACTGCTCCCACGATTTTCCGTTTGCCATTCTCTTAAAAGCATCTGTCATTTCAATTGTTTTCACATTGACAAATACGCCCAAATCCTCAATCGCTTCTGTGTTTCCAAGCAATCCAGAACGAATACGCTCCTGCACATCTTCAACAGTTCTGCCTGTTTTACTTGCAACAACTGCGGTCATATTGAGGTATCTATTCGTCAATTCGGCATTTGTCGCTTGGTCTGCCCATACAGAGAAAAGATTTCCATATACTGAAGCATAAGAAGCCGCCATCGCTCTCGACATACCAAGAGCCTGTGCATTTGCATCTATAAAATCTCCTACGGATTTACTCGCTTTGCCATATATATCAATTAAACGCTGAACACTTGCTTCTGTTGTTGTCGCAAGTTCGGAAGATTCTTTGCTAAACTGAATGATTTTTTGAACAGAAAAAGCCGCCAATGCCGCAACAGCTAATTTTTTTAACGCCCCGCCAACGCTTGAAAAAGCAGACTTTGCTGTTCCACCGCTTTTTTGCGCTTGCTCGCCATATTCTTTGGTGGCTTTAATTGCCTTTTTAGTTTCTTTTGTAGTAAATCCTAATTCTTTGTATGCCTTTTTTTGTGCTTCGCTTTGCGACATACCAGTTTTACGATATTCTGCCGCAAGCTTCATTGCTTCGCTTCTTAATTCATTTATGGACTTTTTAGCATCTTTTGTTCTTAATTGTACGCCAATTTCAATTTGCCCATCAGCATTCGCTATCGCCATTCAATCACGCTCCTTTCTTTACCATTCAGAGTTCAAAAATTCTTGCTCCTCTGCGGTAAGTTTTTTTGGTAATTCTACCATTTTTCTGTGTTCTCTCAAATATTCTTCTTCCCATTTATCGAGTTTCTTTCCCTTTGCTCGTTTGGAGCGAATAGATATAATGGTCGAAAAGGTACATTCGCCGCCTATTTCTTGGTAAGCACCAATAAAATCATACCAATGCGTGTATCTGTTTGCATCTCTCACACTATAACCCAAAACACGGCTGACGGGAGGAGCTATCTGTGGGAAATCATGTTCCCAATCCATCAACTGCGGTTTTTGTTCTTGGCTTTGTTCTTGCTCCTCGCCACAATTGATTATGCGAAACATTTCTTTTATAGCCACTTCGAAATCTTCTATTTCTGAAATATTTTCATAGAAAATAAACAAAGCACACTTTATTTTTTCTTCATCTGTCAACTCGCTATCATTCAAAGCGCAAATAACATCAAGAACCACCCTATAATCGCACTTGTTTCTTATGGCGTGTTTTTTACCGTCTATCTCAACATCAATAGGTAAATCCCAAATCATTTGCTATATTTCCCGATATGCTTTGCCATTCTCTTTTCAACATCAACATTTGCTTTCTTTATATGCTTTTCAATTTCGGGTGTAACCGCCTGAATAAACTGAACCACGAAATATTCGCCACCGACAATAGCGAAAGGAGAGCAATGCTTAAAGATAACAGCAGAAACAGAACCGCCAAAAGCATAGTCCAATTCTTCTTTTAGAATATTTTGCATCTTCTCAAAAGTTTCAATCTGTGAAATCTGTGTAGGTTTTCCTTCTTCGTTCAATTCCACATCATCAAAACCTTTAATTTTTTCCTGCAGTTTCTCCCCAAAATTCTTCATTCGTATCATCAAATCGGGGTCACTTGGGTTAAAATAAACGGTCTGCTTATCTCCATTGTCAAACTCTATCGGAAATGCGACTTTACCTGTGCTTAACTTCATAATAAATTACCTCTCTTTATATCCTCGTTAAATGTAAATATACCGCCCTACCATATAGGGCAAGGCGGTATTATTGTTTTATGTATTACTCTGCGTTATCGGGAGTGAAGGTGATAGTTTCACCGTCAACCTTTGGCATAGTGCCTGTGGTGGTCTTGTTTGCGTAGTGAATATCTACCTCAAAACCGAGATAACCGCCCGCCTCGCCTGTGAAGTTGTTAATTGCAATCATAACATCTTCTTCAAGTCTTGCAAGGCAAGTGTTCTCATCTGCGCCATCCGCAAACTCAAACTTTTGAAGCATCTTTACCGCATCAAGTTTGGAAGTATCTCTCTTAAACCAAGCATTGAAAAGCATCTCGGCAAACTTGCTACCCTTACGGAGCTTGATAGCAACGCCACTCTGTGTAGGCTGTGCCGTTCCTCTCTCCATATCGACATAACCGAGTACATCGGTAGTCTTTTCTACATCTTGGTTTTCCTCAACCGTCCAAGATTCAACGCCACGACCCTGCAATTCCCATTCGGGCGCAAGACCGCTTTCCGATACGTCGGCATAAATCTTAAATCTCTTGGTCTCTACTTTGGGAGCCGCATAGCTATTAAATTCTGCCATTTATCTTTATTTCCTTTCATCAATATTGTCCGCTTTGTAAAGCGTTGTTTAGTGTGCGTGTTAGTTTGTCAATCTGACCTGCATTTGCCGCCGCTTTATCCCATTCATAGGTGGAATATGGGTTTTTCTTTTGGAAATTTGCGCCTATGTTATAGTAAACATAAGCCGCATAATATTTTCCGTTTGAAGTTTTCGCCCCTCGGTAAATGATTTTCCACGGCTGAATTTGTGCCGTGTCTTGCAAGACGCCTGTATCTCGTGGCGTGTATGGGTCAATAAGCCGTTTCCACTCATTCGACACAAGCAATCCGAAACGGTCATTTTGCACCTTTGCCAAAATCTTTGGCTCGTTGAGGTCAATCCTCACATTCATATTCTACCGTCTTTCTTTGCGCTCTGTTGACATAACGCAAGCGAACCGTGATAAAATATCCGACCGTGTTTTCTTCGGGGTTTACGTATCGAATTTGCGGGACAAATGGGTTGCACTCAATGCTGACAATCTTCTCGTTAATATCGGGAAAATTCTTTGCATCGTTCTGCGCCTTTATCCAATCGCAAATACTTGTAACCTGTTCAAGGGTAAGCACATTTTCGTTTCGTGTCGGTGCGCTATCATCGTTTACATCATACCACTCATAGCAATTTATTTGAAAATCCTCATAAACAGACGGATACGGCACAATCTCGCAATGATAATCTCCGAGAGTGTCGATGCTTTCTTGGTATTGGTGTGTAGGTGATGCCCCCTGCGGAAGAATAACCCTAACGCCTCTATCCTCTGTTGCCGCTATGCTCCATAAGTC
Organism: uncultured Clostridia bacterium; assembly: GCA_937911665.1. GTDB lineage: Bacteria > Bacillota > Clostridia > Monoglobales > Monoglobaceae > UMGS1820. The sequence goes on from CALDQB010000045.1 coordinate 4,153, forward strand.
AGCAAGTTCGGGGCATTGGCGGAAATATTTAAACAGTTTTGCATATTTGCTCATTCAATCACCCCACATTCGTTATAGTAACATTGTCAACGCTCATTCCGTGAATGTTAGCCGAAACGGAACGGACTACAATTCCGTTGTCCTTGTATTTCTCTTGCAATTCCGCAAATTCTCGGCTCGTTGTTACAATATCGTCAACCTCCGACAAAACGATGAAATCACCCACTTGCACCGTGTAATATTCTTCTCTAATATCTACGGGTAGTTTGGCATATTCAAGCGGTGTTTTATATCGGTCAACATCTTTCGATATAACCGTAACCGCATTGACTATGTTTTCAATCGTTCCGTCAGCCTTGCTGACAATTCCGCCTTGTATATTGCACTTGTCAATCACAAATCGGTCAAAGTGTCTTTCTTCAACCGCCGTTTTGGGAATGTCGTTGTAGATTGTAACCTTGTGTTTCCACAAGTCCGTCATACCGCCCCTGTCAAAAGTCGGTCTTTGGCTTTGTTCTGGAATAGGTATATCAATTACATTCTCGCCATACTTGACTTTGAATTTTACCTTCACCGCATCGCACCTCGATACATCAAGGGAGTTCCGCAGTCGTCCTTTTCGGTTGCCAAATAGTCATAAACAATATTGAGCATTTCGCAATTTATTTCATCGTTGGTTTTTGTTGCATAGCTTTCGCTTTCGCTAACTCCACCCGCGGATTGGCTCTTACTTGTAAC
>CALDQB010000046.1 GCA_937911665.1 uncultured Clostridia bacterium
TTTGATTTTAGGATGCAAAGCAGTTTTGAATATCTGGTTTTTAGAATTAGGCAAGTAATAAAAATCCCGTAATACTGACGTATTTCGGGATTTTTTTGCGAAGCATAAACTGAAAAGCAGGCTTCAAAACCAATACTTCCTTGTCACCCTCGACCTAAAGAGCGTGCTTTTTGTTTGTCATCGGACAGTCGAGGACGCCTGTCCCTACGCCGCAATGCGGCGATATATTTTTGTATGGCGATTCACGAATCGCCAGCTCGGCAGGAGCAAGCCCCTGCCCTACAACATTATATTTAATCATTCTCCAACAATTTAGAAGGAGAAATTTTTAAAACCTGAGCCATCTTAAATAACGTCTCTAAAGACACTCCTCGAATGGTTCCCGTGCCTTCAACCTGACCAACAAAATTAACACTTTTCCCAATAAGCTCTGCAAAAACTTCTTGAGTATATCCCGATTTCTTTCTATAATAGGCAATCTTCAATCCCAAAGTTATATATCTGTCAGGAAATTCAGTTTTCATATTCTCTCCCCCCTTATCTATTTATATTTTATACTTATTTTATTTCTTGCTCCAAATTATCAAAATCTTCTGTTGAGAAAAATTCCCCTAACGTAATTTCCAAACCATCACAAAATTTCTTAATTGTCCTTATTGAAATATCCCTGCGTGATTTATCCATCATACTATATGCAGTCGACGGAGTAACCCCTGATATATTCGCAAGTTCGTTTATCTTTATTTTTCTTTCTGCGCATAACTCGCTAAATCTTTTTACCACTACATCTTTAATATCCATTTTAAAACACCTCGCAAGGATATTCTAAAATATTTTACTTTTGTGCGTGTACGCACTTGCGTAATCGACAGAGTTATGTTATGCTTTTTAAAAAATATTATTTACTTAAGGAGAATGCCTATGAAGAGAAAAACGTGTTGCTTTTTAGGGCATAGGAAAATTGAAATAACAGATGCATTAAGAAATAAATTATACAACGTAATTAAAAAGCTGATAGTTGAGGAAAATGTAAATACATTTCTTTTTGGCAGTAAGAGTCAGTTTAAGGACTTATGCCACAAAATTGTCAGCGAGTTAAAAATCATATATCCACATATAAAAAGAATCTATGTCAGAGCGGAGTTTCCATATATCAACGATGATTATAAATCTTATTTACTGCAAAGCTATGAAGACACCTATTATCCGGCCACTATAATCAAATCATGGAAATTTGTATATGTTGAGAGAAACTATGAAATGATAAGCCAAAGTGATTTTTGTATAATTTACTTTAACGAAAATTATGTTCCGGATAAACAAAAAAATCCGCCCCTGACCGATAATCGGTCAAAAAGCGGTACAAAATCGCCTATACTTACGCTTTAAAGAAACAAAAAATAATTATAAATTTGTTTGATAAAATAAACAGCCCCGAGGTAATATAAAAACTTCAATTTGTTGTAGGGCAGGGGCTTGCTCCTGCCGAGAAAACAGCAGGGAAGGGCATAGAGCCCTTCCCTGCGTTTTCCCATATCATTGCAGGGACGATTTTCCGCCCCCGCTTCGGCGCATCGTAAACGCTGCACCCTACTAATCGAAATTTTTTATTCTTTCATTTATATAACCCTCGAGAAATTCGATGGTTTTCTCAATCCCGAGCTGGCTTGAGTTAATCGAGAGGTGGTAATTTCTCGAATCACCCCATTTGCCTTTGCAATACTGATTGTGATAATTTTTTCTCGCCCAGTCCTTTTTCTTTGCCATTGTTGCTGCTTCTTCAAGTGTTTCAAGACCATAAACCTCTTTAACTCTCGCAATTTTATTTTCCTTATTGCCCAGAATAAAGATGGTTATTAAATTCTTATTATGCGACAAATGATGCTCTGCACATCTGCCGACAACAACAAAGGATTCTCCTTTATCGCCTTTATCCTGAAGAAACTTAAACTGCATTCTTACGATATGGTCTTCCATCGACGTCGAATACCCTTTCAATGTTCTGTTAAACAATTTACATTTACGCTTTTCGTCAAATTTTTTAATTTCTTCGTGGTCTATATCAAGCTCTTCGGCGATATGCTCGAGGAGATTGTGGTCATACAAAGGGATATTAAACTTTTTTGCGAGGGCTTCTGCAATAACATGCCCTCCGCTTCCGAATTCTCTGCCTATAGAAATTATGACTTGTTTGCTCATACTAAAACCTCCTTAAAAATATCTTATGCATATAACCAAGGTTGATATTACAAGCACAATCACCGTTGCGGGAACAGAGTACTTACAGAACTTGCCCCAGCCGATAAAGTGACCTTCCTGTGCAGCGGCAGATATGCCGACAACATTGGCAGACGCCCCAATCGGCGTTGCACTTCCGCCGACATCTGTACCCATCGCCAATCCCCACGCAAGTGTGTCGAGAGTAACTCCCGAGGATATAGACAAGGTACGGATTACAGGTATCATAGTCGCCGCAAAAGGAATGTTGTCAACAAACGCACTTGCAATTCCAGAAATCCATATAATAATGCCGACGAGCAAATATGCATTGTTTCCGCTGATTGCCGCAATAAAATCTGCAATAAGCTCAAGAACGTGCGTTTGCTCAAGTCCGCCTACAACAACAAACAGTCCGATAAAGAACAAAAGCGTTTTATAATCAAGCTTCCTTAATATAACATTCGCACCTTTTCCCGCGGCAAGCAATGTTGCTGCGGCAACAAATACTCCTATTGCCGAAACAGTGAGTCCCGTCATTGAATGGGTAACCAGCAATACAACTGCAACAAGGAAAATAAGTGTGCTTATTATAAAATCTTTTTTGTTTTTAATTGCGCTTTTTGCATCAGGATATGTAGTTTGAGCCGCGTCAATTTTTGTCGTTTTCAATTCCTTTTTGAAGCAGAAATAGAAATAAAGAATAATAAACGGAATTGAAATCAGCGCTATCATACCTGTGTTTGAAATAAAATCAAAGAAGCTGTATCCAAGTGATGTTCCTATTATAATATTAGGGGGATCACCGCACATTGTAGCCGAACCGCCTAAATTAGCACAAAAAATCTCGGCAATGATAAGAGGTGCGGGCTTGAACTTTAAAATCTTTGCAAGCTCAAGCGTTGCAGATGCGAGGAACAAAATAACAGTTATACTGTCGATAAACATAGCAAGCACTGTTGACATAATCATAAACACAATCAAAATAGGAATGGTTTTGTATTTAACAGCTTTTGCAAGTCCAAGGCATAGCCAACGGAAAAAGCCTGATTCTCCCATTCCCTCAACCATAATCATCATTCCTGCTATGAAAACGATTGTCTCCCAGTTTATTCCCGCAGACGCCCCTGCCGAATCACCTGCCGAGTACCAAAAATGCGGTTGTATAATACTCTCTATATTAAGGGTTGCCCATATAGCCGAAAGGCTCCTTAAGCATACCCCAAACACAAGGGCCAGCATAAGTCCGCCGCAAAACAAAGTAATAACGTGTCTTTCGATTTTGTCTGCCACGATAGCAAGAAACATTGCAACAAAAATAATAATAGCAATAATTTGTGCAGCTGCTGCCACCTTTACCATCTCCTAACTTTTGTATAAATAATAATGCGATACGGGTGCTTTTGTCTAAAGCCACGCCCATCCCTAATTATATCAAATTTTCCTCTTATGTCAATTACAATAAGTTACGATTTATTTACAATTTATATACCCTTTTTTGTCAATTTTACAACTATTTTCTTGCGTAAAATTTTCTCTGAATATCCGTTTTTCCCTCTCTCTTTTTCAAATATAACGATATTATTTCTAATAGTTAACAAATATTAAACATTGGGGGTAAAATGTTGACAAAATTCTCTCCGATATGGTATATTTGACGTGTATTGTCATAGATTATAAAGTGTTACAGAAGGGATATAAGATGAATAAGACATTTAAGACAGTTGTTGTTATATTTACAATAATTTGTATTATTTTCTCTGCTATGCTCGGCGTTTTTGCCGCCCAGCAAATAGCAGGGTTGTCATTTGGTGACGAAGTATATATATCAGGTCTCGAAGAGGAGGGCGAACAGGTTGGAATGTTCAACCTGCTGCTTATCGGCGTTGACGACGGCGGATACCGCAGTGATACTATAATGCTTGTATCAATCGATGGATATTCAAACAGAGTGAACATCCTCTCTATCCCCCGAGATACAATGGTCAAGGCAAAGGGCTATACTCTCCAGAAGATAAACGCCCTTATAGGTTTGGGTCAAGAAGCCGTAAAATCAAACAAGATTGAAGAACCTGAAGAAATCCTGATTAATATGGTCAAAGAGCTCACGGGGCTTCCCATTCACTATTTTGTTACTGTTGAATTTGAGGGATTTAAGGATATTATCGACGCGGTTGACGGCGTTGATTTCAATGTACCCTATAATATGAACTATGATGACCCCGTTCAAAATCTTCACATACATCTTCAGGCAGGGCCGCAGCATCTCAATGGTCAGGCGGCTCACGATTTCGTAAGATTCCGTCACAATAACGACGGCACCGCCCCCGGTGAATATGTTATGGGCGACGAGGGCAGACAGTATTGGCAGCAGGAATTCTTAAAGGAATTCCTCCGCCAGAAGTTAAAGCCTCAATATATCTCAAAGATTGACGACCTTTTCCAAGTTGTTCAGGATAATGTAAGAACAAACTATACTATGAAAGACCTACTCGGTCACCTGTATCTTGTTCAGGAAATAGACGTTAACGAAATAGGCTCCTATCAGTTGCCCGGTAAGGCAGAATATATAGAGCCTGCATGGTGGTACGTTTGCGACAAGGTTAAAACTGCCGAGCTTATAAACGACGTCTTCCTCCCCAAGAGCAAGTCAGACTGGGAAGAATTCAAGCAGGAAAACCCCGATAGCGGTCACGGCGATTTTGAAAGCTTCGAGGGAACAGTCAGAAACGCATCCTCTTCCGCAGAGGAGTTATAAAAATATCCGCACACTTCATGGTGTGCGGATTGTTTTTATTTGTCTGTGTGAGAAACATAGAAGGCAACGAGCTCTTCTAAAATTTCGTCACGCTCAAGACGTCTGATAAGGCTCCTCGCACTATTGTGTGAGGTTATATACGACGGGTCCCCCGACAGTATATATCCCACAATCTGATTAATCGGGTTGTATCCCTTTTCCGATAATGCATCATGAACCGTCATCAGAATTTCTCTCGGCTTCATAGGCCTCTCTGCCATAATATTAAATTTGACAGTGTTTTCAAAATTATTGTTCTGGTCAAAACCCATATCAATCATCAACGCCTTTCTTTTAGATTTATCTAAGCTGTGCACCGAGCTTTGCTTCAAGCTCTGCAAGTATTTTCTCTATCACGGGGTTTACATCCTCATCAGCAAGAGTTCTGTCGCTGCTTCTGAATGTAATAGAATATGCTATACTCTTTTTGCCGTCTTCTACCTGCTTACCCTCATAAACGTCAAAGAGCTTACTATCTTCTATGATATCCGTCTTTTGAGATTTTATTATTTTAACAATCTCGCCTACGGGAACGCTCTTATCCACAATTACCGCTATATCACGGGTGATTGCGGGGAACTTGGGCAGAGCAACATAATGTCTGTCAGCTGTAGCATACTCTGCGAGCACCTCAAAGTCGAGAGTTGCCGCGTAAACCTCGGTATCTATCTTGAAGTTTGCGCATACAGACGGATGAATCTGTCCCAGAACGCCGAGCTTTTTGCCGCCAATCCATACTGTTGCACATCTTCCGCCGTGATATGTGGGATTTTCTGTGCAAGGCTCAAATTCAAATTCCGAAATTCCTGCCGAGCAGATAAGCTGTTCGATTATACCCTTGAGGTCATAGAAATCATATTCGCCATACATACCGATAGCAATATTCTGGGTCTCTTTAGGAAGAGTCTCGCCCGCAACGGGATTGAATATTCTGCCAAGCTCAAAGAGTGCCGCCGACGGATTTCTGCGGTTATAGTTAATGCGCAGAGTCTTCATCATCGAAGATGTAAGGTCGGTTCTCATAACGCTGTTTTCCTCGCCGAGAGGATTGGTTATAACAACGAAGTTACTTCTCTCATCATCAGCGGGAATGTTTACAAGCTCGTTCTCTTTCGGGTCTATAAATGAATATGTTACGATTTCATAAAGACCTGAACCCGTAAGCTCTGCGCGGACAGCATCCTCAAGCTTCTGAACGGGCGTCTTTCCGCCCGCTACAACCTCACCCTTCATCATAGTGGTGGGGATTTTGTCATATCCGTAAATTCTCGCAACCTCTTCGGCGATATCTGCCATACCTTCTATATCGCCTCTGAATGTAGGAACGAACACCTTGCCGTCTTCTACCTTAAAGTCAAGACTTGCAAGAATATCAATCATCTCTTTTTCCGTAAGGTCAAGACCGAGAAAAGCGTTCATTCTGTCTGGCTCAAACGGGAGAACAACCTGAACCTTTGGAACAGGATATACATCAATTACTCCGCCGACAACCTCGCCTGCGCCGAGCTCTTCCATAAGCTGACACGCGCGGTTTATAGCGGGCAGACAGTTTTCACTGTCAAGTCCTTTTTCAAAAAGAGCAGATGCATCTGTTCTCATACCGAGCGCCTTTGCACCTCTGCGGACTGCCGCCGCATTGAAGCACGCCGACTCAAAGAGAACTGTTGTTGTGCCGTCTGTAACCTCAGAGTTCGCACCGCCCATTACGCCCGCAACGCCGATAGCTCTCTTTTCATCAGAAATAACAATCATAGCATCGTTTAGGGTTCTCGGCTGGTCATCTAAAGTTTCGAGCTGCTCGTTCTCTTTTGCATTTCTTACGATAATTTTCTTGCCCTCAACATTGTCAAGGTCATATGCGTGCATCGGCTGACCGTATTCGAGCATAATGTAGTTTGTGATATCCACAACATTATTAATCGCACGAATTCCGCACGCCTTTAACCTCTTCTGCATCCACTCGGGAGAGGGACCAATCTTTACATTCTTAACTGCCCTTGCAACAAAACGGCTGCACAAATCGGGGTTCTCTATCTCAACCGACGCCATATCAGAAACATTTTCGCCGTTACCCTTTGCCTCGGGAACGGGAATGCTGATCTCTCTGCCGAATGTCGCCGCTGTTTCTCTTGCAAGACCGATTATACTCATACAATCGGGGCGGTTTGAGGTAATCTCAAATTCTGCAACACTCTCGTCTAAATCAAGAGCCTTAACGATATCCTCGCCGATTTTCATATCATCGGGAAGGATTAAAATTCCTGTCGCTCTCTCATCAGACATTGCAAGCTCATCGGTTGAGCACATCATACCAAAGCTCTCCACTCCTCTGAGCTTGCCCTTGGTAATCTTTACTCCTCCCGGGAGTGTGCTCTTGTGCTTTGCAACGGGGACAACCGCACCCTCAAATACGTTAGGCGCACCTGTCACAATCTGTATGGGCGCATCCTCGCCCACATCAACCTGACAAACAACGAGTTTGTCTGCGTCGGGATGTTTTTCTACTTTAAGAACCTTACCTACAACAACATTGCTGATTTCTGCGGCAGGATTTTCGATACCCTCAACAATAGAGCCCGACATTGTCATTTTATACATATATTCGGCATTTTCGATGCCGTCTGTATTCATATAATCTTTAAGCCACGATAATGGTAAATTCATTGTAATACCCCCTTAGAACTGCTTGAGAAAACGAACATCGTTTTCAAAGTACATACGCAAATCCTTGATGTCATAACGGAACATTGTGGTACGCTCAAGACCGATACCAAAAGCAAATCCCGAATATACATCAGGGTCGATATTACAAGTTTTCAGAACCTTGGGGTGAACCATTCCGCAACCGAGAATTTCTATCCAACCCTCGCCCTTACAAATGGGGCAACCCTTGCCGCCGCAGTTGAAGCAGGAAATGTCAACCTCTGCACTCGGCTCGGTAAATGGAAAGTGATGGGGACGGAAACGGAGTCTTGTATCCTCGCCGTAAAGTTTGTGAACAAAAACCTCAAGCGTTCCTTTAAGGTCTGCCATCGTTATGCCCTTGTCGATAACAAGTCCCTCAACCTGATGGAAAACAGGTGAGTGTGTAGCATCAACCGCGTCACTTCTGTAAACACGACCGGGAGAGATAATTCTTATGGGCGGCTTTTGCTTTTCCATAGTTCTTATCTGAACGGGCGATGTCTGTGTACGAAGCACCACGTTATCGTCTATATAGAATGTATCCTGCGTATCTCTTGCAGGGTGGTCTTTAGGAATATTGAGCGCCTCAAAGTTATAGTAGTCAAGCTCTACCTCGGGGCCGTCAACGATTGAAAATCCCATTCCGATAAATATATCTTTAAGGTCATCAAGAACGGTGGTAAGCGGATGCTTTTTGCCTTTTTGGGGGCGCTTGCCCGGGATAGTAACATCTATCTTCTCCGCAAGGATTTTTGCTTCCTCTGCCGCAGCCTCAAGCACAGCTTTCTTATTCTCGAGTTCGCTTTCCACAAAGGTTCTCACCTCGTTTGCAAGCTGACCGATGAGCGGACGCTCCTCAGCAGAGAGTGCGCCCATACCTTTCATAACCGAGGTAAGTTCACCCTTCTTTCCGAGAAATCTGACTCTCAATTCTTCAATTGCATCAAGCGTCTGCGCAGCAGAAAGAGCACTCTCTGCCGCTGCCTTTATCTGATTCAATTTTTCTTTCATAAGTAAAATCATTCCTTAATTTATGAATTTGATTATTCTCTTTATATTACCATAAAAAACTTGTTATTACAAGGGTATTTACAAACTTTTTATAATTTTTTCGCCCGCTCTCGTAATTGATGACCCAATCAAATATTTAGGGTACGGCAATGCCTCCCTTGCCTAAAGGGAGGTGTCAGCCATAGGCTGACGGAGGGATTCAGCCGACGCACCGCAGACCACACATTTTCGGCGCATCCTAAAGGCTGCGCCCTACAATTTCTAATAACTCCGTGCTTGCTAAAAAGGAAAACGCTTTTACGAAATCCCGTAAAAGCGTTTTGCGTTTTCAGTTGTAATTCTTGCCACGTCTTCAAAAGACATTCCCTTTATCTCTGCAATTTTGCGCGCCACAAACTCCACATAACCGCTGAAGTTTCGCTCGCCCCTGTGCGGCTCGGGCGCCATATAGGGACAATCGGTTTCTATCATTATTCTCTCGATTGGGATTTCGGCGCAGGCCTCAACTGCCCGTCTTGCGTTTTTGAAAGTCAGCACCCCTGTAAAAGAAATCATCATTCCAAGCTTTAAAATTTCTTTTGCCGTCTCGGCACTTCCCGAAAAACAATGAACCACGCCGTTTGAGACGCCCTGTTCTTTTAAAATTTCGATACATTCTCCCTTGGAATCTCTGTCGTGAATTATAACAGGCATAGATAGCTCCCTCGCAAGCTCGAGCTGGCGGATAAACCAGCGCTTCTGAACTTCGGGCGGGGCGTTATCTGCATAATGATAATCAAGCCCTATCTCGCCGATTGCAACAACTTTTGGATGTCTTGCCAACGCCCTGAGGCGGTCAATGTCCGCCTCGGTCATTCCATCAGTTTCGCTCGGATGAACCCCCACGCTTGCATAAGCGAAAGGGTACTTTTCGGCAATTTTCACCGACTCTTCAGAGCCTTTCATATCTGCACCGATATTTACAATATTCCCAACGCCAAACCCCGCAAGGCTCTCTAAAACCTCGTCGCGGTCACCGTCAAATCTCTCATCATCAAAGTGAGCATGTGTGTCAAAAAGCATAGTTTACCTCTTTTGTGTGGCTGTTTAATTATTTTACTATATTTTCGATATCGTTTTTAATATCTGTTGCAAGCTTCTCAACCTCTTGCTTATCCTGACCGCGAAGCAGGCAGTAAAGCTTGATTTTGGGCTCTGTTCCCGAGGGACGCACGATAAAGTTGCTTCCGCCGTCAAGCTCAAAATAAAGCACGTTCGATTTAGGAAGAAGAATTTCCTCTTCTGCTCCGTCTGCGCTTGTGCGCTTTGAAGCAACATAATCCCTGACTGCCACAACCTTTTTGCCTGCAACTGTTTCGGGGGCATTCGCACGGAGATTTTCCATTATAGAAGAAATCTTTTCAAGTCCGTCCTTACCCTCCATCACAACGGATTCTACGTATTCAAGGTAGTATCCGTACTTTTTATAGATATTCTCCATCTGTTCTGCAAGCGAGCTTCCCTTTTCTCTGTAATAGAGAGTCATCTCGGCAATAAGCATAGTCGCTACAACCGCGTCCTTATCTCTTGCATAAGTTCCCTTAAGGTAGCCGTAACTCTCCTCAAAGCCGAAAATGTATGTGCCGACGCCTGTTTCTTCAGACTCTTTCATCTTCTCGCCGATAAACTTAAAGCCTGTGAGAACCTCTTTCATCTCTACGCCGTAAGCATCGCAGATAGCCTTTATAAGATTTGTGGTAACAATTGTCTTTACCACATATCCATCAGAGGGAAGTTCTCCCCTTTCTTTAAGGCTTGAGAGAATATACTCTGTAAGCAGTGCGCCAACCTGATTGCCCGTAAATGTATTATATTCGCCCGTCTTGTCCTTAACGATAATTCCCACGCGGTCTGCGTCGGGGTCAGTACCGATAATCAAATCCGCTCCGCATTCCTTTGCATATTCTATTGCAAGCGTAAAGCCCTCTTTATTCTCGGGGTTAGGCGACACAACAGTCGGGAAGTTGCCGTCGGGAAGCTCCTGCTCCTTTACCACAACAACATCGTTAAAGCCAACCCTCTCAAGTATTTTGCGAACAGGCTTATTTCCTGCACCATGGAAGGGGGTATATACGAATTTAAGAGTGCTGCCTTTCTCACGAATAAGTTCGGGATTGATGCACTGGGCTTGAACCTCGTCAAGATATGCACTCTCAACCTCGTCACCGATAAGCTCAATAATACCGCTCTCTACCGCTTTGTCATAGTCACAGGTCTTTATACCCGTAAACATATCAATCTTGTCCATCTCTTCAAGAACAATTGACGCAAGTTCTGGATTGAGCTGTGCTCCGTCTTCACCATAAACCTTAAACCCGTTATATTTAGCGGGATTGTGGCTTGCAGTGATAACTATTCCCGCAGTGGTTTTTTTGTGACGGATTGTAAATGAAAGCTCGGGTACGGGTTTGAGCTCTTCAAAGAGGTAAACCTTTATGCCGTTTGCCGCGAGTATAGTCGCGGAGGTCTTTGCAAATTCGTCAGATTTGATACGGCTGTCATATGCAATGGCAACGCTGATATCGCTTCCCGCAGGATTTGTTTTTATAAGCTGATTAGCAAGACCCTGTGTCGCCTGACCGACAACATAGGAATTCATACGATTAGGGCCTGCGCCGATAACTCCGCGAAGTCCCGCCGTACCAAACTCGAGAGTGCGATAGAAACGCTCCTCGATTTCCTTCTTGTCATCTTTTATGGCCATAAGTTCGGCAACCGTTGCTTCATCGCCCTTTTCGAGCCATCTTTGATATTCCTGCATGTAGTCCATAATTTACCTCCTTGTTTTATAACTTGTACTATAAGAATATTATACTACCAATTCCTGCTAAATACAACTATTATTTTAAACTATGCTTGATTTTTGGCTATTATTTTGGTATATTTATATTAGATAAATTCAAAAAAGGAGGATACAAAATGAAAATTGCAATCGGCAGCGACCATGGCGGTGTAAACCACAAGGCATATATAAAAGAGTATTTTGAAAAAAAAGGACATACCTTTACGGATTTCGGCACAGAGGCAGGTATCCCTGCTGACTACCCCGATATCGCAAAGATTGTGGCTCTTGCCGTAAGGGATGAGGATTACGACTGCGGAATTTTGATATGCGGCACGGGAATTGGCGTGAGCATCGCCGCAAACAAGGTAAAAGGCATTCGCGCCGCACACGTTACGGATACATATAGCGCAAAGATGGCAAAGCAACATAACGACGCCCACATAATTTGTCTTGGCGAGAGAATAACAGGCTGCGACCTTGCTCTTGATATCGTAGAAGCATACCTTGGCGAGAAGCACCTCGGCGACAGACACGCCCGCCGCGTAGAAAAGATAATGGCTATTGAAAAATAACAAACGCATACCTTGGCTGCACCCAAAATTTCGGGCAGCATTTTATAAATCAAAAATTTTTACATTGCCGCCCCGCGGCTCGGCTTGGGCGGAACCGGGTTTGGCATTGGATAATTAAAATTTTTGATTTTTATATTTACAAAAAATACATGCAAATGCCAATCATTTAATTTTAAATGAAATATCATCAACATACGCACAGCAAAAAAGACTCCTTTCGGAGTCTTTTTATTTTTATTATTCGATAACAATCGGCTCTTCCTGCTCTTCAGCAGATACGCCATATTCAGGATAAACCTCAATGTTATTGTAGGTTGTAACACCCGTTCCGGCGGGAACAAGCTTACCAATAATAACATTTTCCTTAAGACCTACGAGCGGGTCTTTCTTACCCTTAATTGCAGCATCCGTAAGAACACGTGTTGTTTCCTGGAAGGATGCAGCAGAGAGGAACGACTCGGTCGCAAGAGCTGCCTTGGTTATACCCATAAGCTGAATTGTAAACTCGGCAGGTTCCTTGCCCTCGGCAATAACTTTGTTGTTTATCTCTTCAAGCTCATAAATATTGACGAGCGAGCCTGTGAGCAAGCCTGTATCGCCCGCGCTCTCAATCTTAACCTTGTGCATCATCTGACGAACAATAACCTCAATGTGCTTATCGTTGATATCAACACCCTG
>CALDQB010000047.1 GCA_937911665.1 uncultured Clostridia bacterium
CCCATGAAATTGCTTTCACATGGACCTGAACCATGCGCGTCTGCCAATTCCGCCAAGGGTGCAAATATAGATGTTTTGATTGCTGCAACAAAAGATATTCTATCATAATTGCGATGATTAGTCAAGCGATTTGGGCAAATAAAGTTAAAAAGGCAGATGCGTTTTCGCATCTGCCTCAATGCTTTTCTATCTAATAGTATAGCCGCCCTTTACCATTACAATAGCTTCGGCGTCTGCTCTGAAGCCTCTGCCGTCTGCGACGGGCACAATCAAAAGATGGTTTGACGGCATCGGAGTGCCGTTCGCAAGGTCATATCCTGCGGTTGTATCCGCAAGTCCGCCCTTTTGGGTCGCTATAACAGTACCCTTGCCCATACGAAGAATGAGCTCTGTTCCTGCCTCGCATATTACGCTCTGACCTGCCTTTAAGTTTACAACGACAAAGGTGGAAGGTCTTGCTGTAACGAAGCCGTCAGAAGCGGCAATGCCGAGGCGCTCGTCAACATAAGCCTTTATATCGGGAACAACCTTGTCCACGATGTAGCTCTGTGTAACGACGGGGTCATCTGTGCCGCCGGGCTCTGAGAAAACCGCCGAACTGCCTATTATTAAAAGGCAGAGTGCAGTAATAATTGCAATTTTAGAAAGAGTATCCTTTTTCATAGCTTATTCCTCCTGGGGTTGATTATAAATTTATTCCTGGTTATTAGTTTACAAATTTTAATTTTAGGTAAGTCCGAATGAAATTTCAAGGGCCTCGTTCACTTTGTCCATCAGGTTGCCGTCAATATGCCCTATCTTTTCCTTAAGACGCCTTTTGTCGATAGTCCGAATTTGCTCTGCCAGAACAACGGAATCCTTGGATAGTCCAAAGCCACCCGCGTCAATCTCGATATGTGTCGGCATTTTTGCCTTGTTTATCTGAGATGTTATAGCGGTTGCGATGACGGTGGGGCTATACCGATTGCCGATATCGTTCTGGATAATAAGTACCGGTCGTACACCGCCTTGTTCAGAGCCTACAACGGGACTTAAATCTGCATAATAGATATCTCCTCTTTTTACTACCAAATTATTCACGCTCCGCAAGTTAAATTGTGTCCTTTGCTCTCATTGGCATTATACGCGGTATGAATGCTTTTGGTACACAATCAAAGGACAAACCTGCGGCAAACGAACAAATGATTATGTACGTCAGTCAAGCACGGGAGAATCCAGAAGATAATTATGTGAAGTCTTTTTCTTTTCGTCTTTTAAATAAATTCTCGGTATTCTCTTGCCAATCATACAAAGGATTTCGTAATTGATTGTCCCCATCTTTTCGGCAAGGCTCTCTACCGGTAATTCTATATTATCGCCTTCGCCGAACAAAATGACTTCGTCGCCGATAGCAATAGTATTTACATTTGTAACGTCAAACATACATTGGTCCATACATATATTTCCGACATTATTACACAAATTTCCACCCAGTATAGCCTGGATTTTCCCCGAGAGTATCCTAGAATATCCGTCTGCATAGCCGACGGAAACAGTTGCGATTTTAGTCGGCTTGTCTGCAATAAATTTTCTGCCGTAGCTGACACTTTCGCCGCTTTGCAGAGTTTTAATGCCCGTAATTCTCGCCTTAAAGGTCATCGAGGGTTTGAGACCGAGCGGAGAAATATCAACATATTCAGATGGCTTGTGGCCATAGAGAATAATTCCGGGACGCACCATATCAAGATGCATCTGCGGAAAGCGGATAAGTGCCGCACTGTTGCAACAATGGCGGAGCGGGATATGAAGCCCGCTGTTTTCCAATTCGGAGCATATTTTCAAAAATCTCTCAAACTGGAGAAGAGTATATTCGTCATCTGTATCATCTGCTACTGAAAAATGGGTAAAAATTCCGTCGATTTTTAAATTAGGAAGAGCTGCGATTTTTAAAATTTCGGCAACCGATGCAGAATTTTCGTCGGTATCGTTACAATATCGGTAACCTATTCTTCCCATGCCCGTATCAATCTTTATGTGTATTTTTGCGGTCTGCCCGAGCTTTGTTGCGGCAACAGACAAAGCCTCCGCCAGAGAAAAGTCAAAGCAGGTGCAGGTGATGTCATTGGCGACAAGAGTTTCTGCCTCGCTCGCTCTGTTATGGCCAAGAATCAAAATAGTGTGGCAAATTCCGCTCTTGCGGAGCTGGATAGCCTCATCAAGACAAGCAACAGCAAGGGCATCGGCGCCGTTTTCTAAAAGAGTGCGCGCCGTTTCAAGATAGCCGTGACCGTAGCCGTCGGCCTTGACAACACCCAATATTTTGGTGGGAGGGGCAACATATTTCCTGATTGCCCTGATATTCTGTTCGATTGCACTAAGGTCTATTTCAGCCCAGGCACGATTTTCAAATTCCATATAACATCCATTCCTTTTTATGATTGATGCAAATGTTGAGTCTTCATTATTGCAAAGGGGAGAGAGCCAATAACATCACTTGCTATAAGTCCAAATTCGCCAAGGCGGGTCGCCGCGATATCCGCAGCGAGTCCGTGAATAAACACGCCGAGTGTCGCTGCATCAAAGAGAGGGCAACCCTGACCTGTAAATGATGCAATAACCCCTGTTAAAACATCGCCCATACCGCCGCTTGCCATTCCGCTGTTACCACTGTTGTTTATGCGGACATCACCGTCAGGTGATGCAATAACAGTTTTGTTTCCTTTTAAAACAACGATGCAGTTATACTCTTTTGCAAAGTTTTTTGCTACATCCTCACGGCGAGAGTTGATTTCATCAATAGTAAGATTTGTAAGGCGTGCCATTTCTGCGGGGTGGGGTGTTATAACAACTTCGCAGTTTTTGCTTTTTAAAATATCTGTATTGCCCGAAAGGGCGTTTAAGGCGTCAGCGTCAATAACGCAGGGGGTACTCTCTTTAAGTATGGCAGAAACAATTTTTAAAATGCTCTCTGTTTTGCCAAGCCCCGGTCCTATCGCGCAGACGTCGTTTTTTTGCACATTTTTCGTTATAATTTCAATCGAATCAGAGGATAACATTCCGTCTTTGCAGGGCAAAGGCAGAGTCATAACCTCGTACATAGATGTTGCCGCGACAGGCTGAACACATTCGGGAGTGCCGAGTGTGACAAGTCCGCTTCCGCAGCGCATTGCCGCCTTTGAACAAAGGCAGGCGGCGCCCGTCATACCGACAGAGCCTGCAACTATAAAAACTCTTCCGCAATCACCCTTGTGCATATCGGGAAAGCGCCTGGGGAGAAGCTTCGCATACTGTCTGCAATCTTTCGGGAGCGGCAGATAATCTGCATTCTCTCCGCATACTACTGCAACCGCAACATAGTCAGAATGGCTGATGCTTACATCTGCGTCAACGGGGAAACCCTTAAAACAGAGATAGGGCTTTCCGTCGGGATTGTGCAGAACCTCAATATCGCGAAGATTAAAACCACGCACACCGCTGCCGAGGAATTTTGAGAAAGCCTCCTTGGCGGCAAAGGCGCCCGCGATACTTTCAAAAGAATTCTTTGCTTTTAAAATATATTCAAGCTCTCTTTCGGTAAACACCTTTTTCTTAAAGGAGTCAAGGCGCTTCATTTGAGTAAATCTGGATATCTCAACTATATCCGTGCCCGTTCTTATCATTTTACACCATCTCAGTTATCAAGATATACTTTTTGAGGATTCAGGCGGGAAATCCAGCCCTTTACAGTGTCATTGGGGTTGAAAAACAACATTTGCAAATCCTCGCCGTTTTTGTATACAACGAAGTATGTGCCCTCGTCCGAAACGGAAGAGCAGGCATAGATTTTTTTAATGTTGCTGTCTTTATAGGTCTTGAATGCAGTGCTTTTGACAGTTGCCATAATCTCGATTTCTCTTGTGTTAAAAGAAACGAGGGACTTGCGGTTGCGCCTGTCGATAATCTTGTCTATGTCAAGAACGCCATTGGTGAAAACGTATTCGTATTCAACATTTATTGACGTGCCAACACGGAAAATTATATAAACAAGTCCTGCGGCGGCAAAGAACACAATAGTGTTGAGCAGGGTTGCCCCTACAGCGATAAAAAACATAAACGTTATTATAACTGTTGCCGCAATAAGACAGAGGAATACATTAACAAAGTCAAGGGGTGTCCTCTTCTTTCTGACAAGCTGTTCAACAAAAACGTCCATAACAATCAAACTCCTTCATTGTTTATTGTATCATACGCAAAGTAAATCTGCAAGGCTTTTTTAAATACAAAATGATGACAATATTATTAAGAAAAAATAATGAAAAAGACTTGACAGATGAAAAAACTTGTGATAATATTATATGGTTCGCTTCATAGGTGGTAGTATGTGGTGCGGACGAGTCAACTTTAGGAGGTGAAGGATATGAAAGTAAGCCCTTCAGTAAAACCTATTTGTGAGAAGTGTAAAATCATAAAGAGAAAAGGCAAGGTAATGGTAATTTGCGAAAACCCCCGCCACAAGCAGAAGCAGGGTTAAGCAAAGGTTCTTATGGGGCAGGGTCAGGCTTATGAACCACAATTACTTATAGGCTGATTCCGCGAAAGCGGGTGAAATTCTGCTCCGTTTGTTTTTTTCTAAATTAAATGGAGGTGAAAATTTATGGCACGTATTGCAGGTGTAGATTTGCCGAACGACAAGAGAGTTGAGATAGGTCTTACCTATATCTTTGGTATCGGTCTTTCTACTTCTAAGAAAATTCTTGCTGCAACAGGTATCAATCCCGACACAAGAGTTCGTGACCTTACAGAAGATGAGGTTTCAAAGCTGAGAGCAGAGATTGATAATTACAACGTAGAGGGTGACCTCAGACGTGACGTTGCTCTTGACATTAAGCGCTTGATGGAGATTAACTGCTACAGAGGTCTTCGTCACAGAAAGAGCTTGCCTGTTAGAGGACAGCGTTCCAAGACAAATGCAAGAACCCGTAAGGGACCTAAGAAGACAATCGCAAACAAGAAGAAATAAGATTACATTATATAATTGTAATACTACCGCTTATTTTTTCGAAATTTCAGGCATTTTATGTGCCTGACCATTTATTGAAAGTTTCTGTATATTAATATAGTACAGATATTCGTATTTTCAGGAGGTGAAAAATACAATGGCAAAGGCAGTTAAGAGAACTCGCCGTCGCAGAGAGAAAAAGCACATCGAGCGCGGCGCAGCACATATTAAATCTACATTTAATAACACCATTGTTACTATTACAGATGTAGCCGGAAATGCAATTTCATGGGCATCAGCCGGCGGTCTCGGTTTCAGAGGCTCAAGAAAGAGCACTCCTTTTGCAGCGCAGATGGCTGCTGAAACTGCGGCAAAGGCAGCTATGGAACACGGCTTAAAGTATGTTGAAGTATACGTTAAGGGTCCGGGTTCAGGACGTGAAGCTGCTATTCGTGCACTTCAGGTTGCAGGACTTGAGGTTAATATGATTAAAGACGTTACACCTATTCCTCACAACGGTTGCAGACCGCCGAAGAGAAGACGTGTGTAATTTCCGATTAAGTTAAAAGGAGGTAAAAAGCATGGCTAAGAATACACAGCCCGTTCTCAAAAGATGCAGAACGCTTGGTATTGAGCCTGGGGTTATGGGAATTCACAAGAGTTCTAACAGAGACCCTCAGAAGACCAGAAGAAAGAAATCAGAATATGGTCAGCAGCTGAACGAAAAGCAGAAGCTTAAGTTCGTTTACGGCGTGCTTGAAAAGCAATTCCATAAATATTATTTGATGGCAAACAAGAGAGACGGAATTACAGGTGAGATGCTTCTCCAGATTTTGGAGTCACGTCTTGATAACGTAGTATATCGTCTCGGTTTGGCTAACACAAGAAGAGAGGCAAGACAGCTCGTTTCTCACGCACACTTTACAGTAAACGGTCAGAAGATTAACATTCCTTCATACCTTGTTAAGGTTGGCGATGTTATCTCTGTAAGAGAAAAGAGCCGCAGCAATGCTAAATTTGCAGCTCTCAAGGAGAATATTGGAACTGTTCTCGTTCCCAAGTGGCTTGATATGAACAAGGACACATTAGAGGGCAGAGTTATTGCTCTTGCACAGCGCGACGACATTGATATCCCTGTTGAAGAGCACATGATTGTTGAGTTGTACAGCAAGTAATAGTTTGTTGTGAGCAGGGCATATGCCTTGTGATTATAATAGGAGGGCTGACAATGATAGAAATAGAAAAGCCAAGAATTGAATGCGTTGAAGCATCCGAAGATAACAAGTACGGCAAATTTGTTGTTGAGCCTCTGGAGAGAGGCTATGGTACAACTTTGGGAAACTCTCTCAGAAGAATGTTACTTTCCTCCCTTCCGGGCGTTGCTGCTACATCGGTAAAGATTGACGGAGTTCTTCATGAATTCTCTACTATCCCCGGTGTAAAAGAAGATGTTACCGAAATCATACTCAACATTAAGAATTTGGCTGTAAAGCTCCACTCCGATGCCCCCAAGACAGTTTATATAAACCACGAGGGTGCTGGCGAGATTTGTGCCGGAGATATAAAGCATGACTCTGACGTTGAAATCATAAACGAGGATTTGCACATTGCAACTCTCAATGAAGATGCAAAACTCTTTATGGAAATCGTTTTTGATAAGGGGCGCGGTTATGTTTCGGCAGAGCGTAACAAGCAGCTTATGCAGCCTGTTATAGGCGTGATTGCTACCGACTCTATCTATACACCTGTTTGCAAGGTTAACTACACAGTTGAAAATACTCGTGTAGGTAACGTAACAGACTATGACAAGCTTACGCTTGAGGTATGGACAAACGGTACTATTGATCCCTCTGAGGCAGTAAGCCTCGCGGCAAAAATCGTTAGTGAGCATATGAGCTTATTTGTTGATTTATCAGATGATGCAAAGAACGCTGAAATTATGATAGAAAAAGAAGAGAGCAAGAAAGAAAAGGCACTTGAGACAACTATCGAAGAGCTTGACCTTTCTGTTCGTTCTTACAACTGTTTGAAGCGTGCAGGCATCAATACTGTTCAGGACCTTACTGCAAGGACTGAAAATGATATGATGAAGGTTAGAAACCTTGGACGTAAGTCACTTGAGGAAGTTATTGCAAAGCTTGATGCTATGGAACTTTCTCTCTCACGCGAGGACTAATCTAATCACAATTTAAAGAATTTTAGAGAATGAGGTGATAATATGGCACACCAGAGAAAGCTTGGCAGACCGACCGACCAGAGAAGAGCTATGCTTAGAAATCTGACAACTTCATTGCTCGAGAGCGGTAGAATTGAAACTACTGTTACACGCGCAAAGGAAGTACAGAAGCTTGCTGACAAGATGGTTACACTCGGCAAAGCCAACACACTTCACACAAAGAGACAGGCACTCAGCTATATCACAAAGCGCGACGTTGTTGTAAAGCTTTTTGATGAAATTGCACCTAAATATGCTGAAAGAAATGGTGGTTACACCAGAATTATCAAGATTGGACCCAGACGCGGCGATGCTGCTGAAATGGCATATCTTGAGCTTGTTTAATCTTTGTAAGGTTAAGAATAAAATCCTGCGAGACATCTCGCAGGATTTTTTGTTGTGTAGAGGGACAGATAAATCCCAACCCTAAAATCAAAAAAATCATCTTTGCCGTGGGGCTTGGCCGCGGTATGGGCACAGGGCAATTATTCAAGAATTTTTTTGATTTT
>CALDQB010000048.1 GCA_937911665.1 uncultured Clostridia bacterium
GGAGGTGGCATTTTCGCAAGAAAATGACGGAGGGATTCCTATTTTTCAAATAAAAAAGTCACGGTGAAATTCACCGTGACTTTTTATCAATTTAAAATTTACGCCTTTTTCTTTGCGTTTACTGCAGAATCTCTCCATGTTGCCCAAAGCGGACCTGCAACAAATACAGATGAATAGAAACCGATAAGGATACCGATTATAATCGGGAGTGAGAAGACCTTAATCGAGGGAACACCGAGAATGTAAACCATACCGATTGTTAAAAGTGTGGTAATTGTGGTGTTTATAGAACGATTAAGTGTCTGCATAACACTTGTACCTGCAATCTGTGCATATGTTTCTTTTCTTGCGTGTCTTGTGTTCTCTCTAATTCTGTCCATAATAACGATTGTATTATTGATAGAATAACCGAGAACTGTAAGAACAGCCGCAATAAAGTTTGTGTCGATTGACCATCTCATCACAGAATAAAGACCGAGGAGCAGAAGAACGTCGTGCACAAGTGCAAAAACGGCAACTACACCTGATACAAATTCAAATCTGAATGTTACATAGATAAGAATTGCAATGCAAGCGAGAATTGACATCCAAAAAGCAGAACGAGCAAGATCCATACCTGTTGAGGGAGAAACGATGTCCTGATTCTTAAGAGAAACTACGGGAGCTTCCTCTGTTCCTGCGCCATACTTTTCAACAAGGGCATTTGAGATTGCCTCAATCTTGCCGAGCGCGAAATCAGAACGAGCTTCGTCTGTTTCAAGGCCATTGTCAAAACCGAACTTGATGATTACTTCATCATCTGACTTCTGTACAGATGACGGACTCTTATCAGAACCGAGAGCATTGTCAACAACTGCCTGAACGTCTGCAGCAGTAAAATCAGCATTAATCTGATATGTTACAGCCATACCGCCCGCGAAGTCTGTGTCAAGGTTAAAGCCCTGAAGAGCAACCGAGAGAGCCGAGGCAACCATAAGAACTATCGCAATACTCATAAATATCCATTTATGCTTTATAATAGCAAACATTATGCCTTGCCCCCTTTCACCTGTGCATCATCTGACTTCTTGGAAATACCATAGAGCCAGAGGTTTTTAACATTCATACCAATCATCTGCTTGAGCAGGAACTTGGTTAAGAATATAGCAGAAATCATTGAAACAACAATACCTATAAAGAGTGTAATACCGAATCCCTTTATTGTACCTGTGCCGAGCCACCAGAGGATAACGGCAGAGATGATTGTTGTTATGTTAGAGTCAATAACCGCAGTAAGAGCACGGTTAAAGCCTGCATCTACCGCACTGCGAACAGTTTTGCCGAGGCGGAGCTCTTCCTTAATACGCTCAAAGATAACTACGTTTGCGTCAACCGCCATACCAACCGAGAGGATGATACCTGCGATACCCGGAAGGGTAAGGTTTACGTGGCAGTTAGCAAGAATGATAAGAACGATTGAAAGATATCCTGCAAGAGCGATGCTTGCAACAAATCCCATAAGTCTGTAGATAAGAATCATAAAGAGCATTACGAGAAGCAAGCCGATAATACCTGCCTTGATTGCGTTTGTAAGCGCCTCTTCACCCAAGGTTGCACTAACTGTACGAACCTCAACCTGTTCGAGTGAGAAGGGAAGCTGACCTGACTTTATGTTTGCAGCAAGAGCTCTTGCTGCTTCTGCTGTAAAGTCACCAGAAATGATACAGCTTGTGCTCTCAATTCTCTCGTTAACAGTAGGTGCTGAAATTACAGTGTTATCCATAACGATGTAGATGGGCTTTCCTACAAGTCTGCCTGTAGCATCTGCAAACTTATCTTTTCCCGACTCTTGAAGTTCGAGGGAGATATAGTATGCATTAGATGACATACCCTGCTGAGTCTGTCCGTATTCAGCAACGGCAGTCTTAACGTCTGCGCCATCCATAACTACCTTGTCAACAACAACCTTTGTGGGATCGTTGGGGTCTGCAGATACTGACTCTGCAAATACGAGCTTTGCAGTAGCACCGAGAGTTTCAACCGCTTCTTTAGCATCCTGAACGTCAGGAAGCTCTACGCGGATTTTATCTGTACCCTGACGGGTAAGAGTAGCCTCTGTGTAACCCTGGCTGTCAAGACGGGTTCTGAGCATGCTGACAACTGTTTCCATATCCTCTTCAGAGGGGTCGTCTGCCTGTGCTCTGTATACGATAACCGTACCACCCTTTAAATCAAGTCCCTGTGTAATTCCGCCTTCGTCGACTACACCGGGAATTTTAACATCGTCCGTAAAGTCAAAGCCGTAAACGCCTGCATAAAGAAGTGCGGCAATTACAAGGATGACTGCTGCAAATTTTACTATGCTTCTGGACACTTTGTTTCCTCCTTTGCGCGGGGAATTTCCCCTTGTGTTAAGTTTATATGTATTTAATTATTTTACAAGTTTAAAAGAGATATTATCTTAACTAATTTATTATACCTTTTTAACTCCTACAAGTCAAGCATTTATCAAAATTTGTAATTATTTTTTAAATTAGGCGGGTACCATTAATCACAAGTTCAAACCTGCTTCCCAAAAACTCGGCAGCACGCCTTGACATCATCATTCGAGTCAAAAAAATCTCAAAATAGTCCATAATAGCACATATTTCGGTGTCAATTGTAAGGTCGAGTCTTATAGTCTTGTCAGGAAGCACGCTTACCTCTGATTCGGTTGCCGCATAGTTCACTCTGTCATGGATATCAAAATCCAAAACATCTCTCGAGCGCACTCTGCCGCGGCGCACGTCTGTCTTGTCCGCAATTATGAGCGCCGCAGCAATCTGATTGACGGGCGTACCCGTCCCCTCATCGTGATTGCCTATCGCCGCTACAATCTTGGCAATTTCACGCGGCTGCATCCCAAGTCTTGTAAGGATATTAAAGGATATAACTGCACTGCTCTGTGCGTGGTCGATACGATTTACTACGTTTCCTATATCGTGCATATAACCCGCAATACGTCCAAGCTCGGCAGTGCGCTTGTCAAATCCGAGTGAGGTGAGTATCATATGTGCAATTTTAGCCGCCCTCTGTGCGTGGAGAAGCGAGTGGTCGGTGTATCCCAATGTGCCTATATACTTGTTTCCTTTTTCAAGATAGGTTTTAATTTCCGGATTTTTTACAATATCCTGAAATGTTATAATCTTTTCCTGTTCCATATGATAGCCTCCTTTAAAATTATTTCTCTTCTGCCTCCATCGCTCTTGCCCAAAGACTGCACTCAACACGCTTGCGTTCAAGCTCGCAGCTTATTTTATGAGGCTTGTTGATGTCGCCGTTTATAAGGCAGGCATTTGCCATACAGCCGCCGCTGCAATAAAACTTGGCAAAGCAATCACGGCAATCGGGTTTTGTGTATACGTTGCAGCCTTCAAAGACACTACGTATATCCTGATTGATAGTTCCATCGCTTAAGTTGCCCATCTTATATTCCTCGTTACCCACAAACTGATGACACGGATATATGTCGCCGTTTGGCGCAACCGCAAGATATTCACAACCTGCACCGCAACCCGACAGGCGCTTTATAACGCACGGACCTTGCTCTAAATCAATCATAAAATGGAAAAAGTTGAACCATCTGCCGTCTTTTCTTCTCTTCACATACTCTTCGGCGAGCTTTTCGTATTCCTCAAAGAGAACAGGCAAATCCTCTTCACGCAGAGCGTAATCGGGAGTGCCGTCACATACAACGGGTTCTACCGAGGTCTGCTCAAAGCCGAGGTCTGCAAGGTGCAGAACATCGTCCGCAAAATTGAGATTATATCTTGTAAAGGTTCCGCGCACGTAATAGCTATCCTGATTACGACTTTCTGCAACCTTTA
Organism: uncultured Clostridia bacterium; assembly: GCA_937911665.1. GTDB lineage: Bacteria > Bacillota > Clostridia > Monoglobales > Monoglobaceae > UMGS1820. The sequence continues at coordinate 3,846 of CALDQB010000048.1, forward strand.
AAAGTTTCGGCACGATACTTTCATATGAACCGCTGCCGTCTACCTTTACACGAACACGGTCGTTTGTTTCTTTTGTTCCGTCAAGGCTCAAAACCACGTTGGACATTTCCTTGTTCATATACTCGATATTCTCATCATTTAAGAGAACTCCGTTGGTTGTAAGCGTAAATCTGAAATTCTTATCGTGGAGCTTTTCCTGCTCTCTTGCATATTCCACAACCGCCTTGACCGCCTCGAAATTCATAAGCGGCTCACCGCCGAAGAAGTCAACCTCTAAATTTTTGCGGCTTCCCGATTTCTCGATAAGAAAGTCTATCGCCCGACAACCTGTCTCGGCGCTCATAAGCTCACGGCGTTGATGATATGCACCCTCGTCGGCAAAGCAATACTTACAACGGAGATTGCAGTCGTGCGAAATATGCAGACACATCGCCTTGACGGGCGAATGTTTTTTCATATTTGCCGCAATATTTGCATACTCGTCCTCGGAAAAGAGTACCCCCTCTTTATAAAGGGCATTTATTTCCTCGTACGCTTCTTTTATATCCTCGCTTTCGTATTTTGTAAGCGAGTCTGTCACACGGCACAAATTCTCGTCCGTTGGAAGAGCCGAATTCTCTTCAAGAAAGCGGATTATGTCATAGCACAGCTCGTCCAGAACGTGAACACAGCCGCTATTTACGTCAAGCGCCATATATTTGTCTTTGATATTAAAAGTATGAACCATAATGTAAACCTTTCTGCAACGCAAAATCGGCACCCTAAAAGTCCGTGCACTTTACGTGCGAACTATATGGGTGCCACGATTTGCGGTTTTAATCTGAAATTGAACTACGCCTTATTCTCGCACTTCTGGTTAGCAACTGTGCAAGATGTCTTACAAGCTGACTGGCATGATGTCTGGCATTCACCACAACCGCCCTTTGTAGCGCTCTTTTTAAGTGTAGCTGTGTTTAAAGTCTTAATTCTTTTCATTGTGAAAACTCCTTCGTATATGTATTTAAATTTTATAGTTTACTATTTTCGTCTTTTCGGTCTTATGTTTATGCCGATAAGTCCGCCAACCGCGCCTGACAACAGACACAACCCAAAGGTTACGGCAGATGAAGCGGAAAATCCGATTTTGCCAAACACTATGCAAGCGATAATGTAAAGCACCGCCGAATAAATTATCCCTGATGCCGCGCCCGACAAAAGACCGTTTTTGCCCGCCCTGCGTGCAGCCCTGAAGCCGCAAACACCCGCCGACAGATAGGTAACGGCGGCAACAATGAGATTTATTATCACTTCAGGCATACAGGCAAGTGCCGTGATAACTGAAGCTATAAACAAAAGTACAATAGATAGGGCAAAGCCGACGGCAGTATTTTTAAGCATAAAAGCAATATCAAACGTCCCGCCGTACAGCCTTGTGGTATCTCTCGTCATAATAACCCTCCAAATCATTTTAAACTTGGTTTAATATATGATTGAGGATTGCTTTATATGACTATTATTCTGCGCTATCCTGCGAAGCTTCATCAGGGAGAGGAGCAACCTCTTCTTCCTTTGCAGCGCCTTCTTTAATAAGACGGCTTATAGCTGCACGCTCAATAGCGATGTGTGACTTTGTAGTGCCGACACCTGATTCAAGAACAAAGATATCGTCCTTAATTCTGACAATTTTGCCGTGAATACCGCCAATTGAAGCAACCTCGTCGCCAACTTTTAATGCGGCAATCATATCACGCAATTTCTTTTCTCTCTTCTTCTGGGGTCTTACGAACACAAAGTAAAGAAGTGCGAACATAAGAACCATAATCAAAATTGAACTGAGATTTGCTGCTGATTCCGGATTCATAAATATCCCTCCTACGTTAATCATATGTTATTATTATAAACCGAAAAAACAAATTTTGCAATACCTTTTAAGGAAATTTTTGAATATCTTTTGATTGTGCGGGAGAGGATGGAACCCCTCATGAACAAACGGAAGGGACAGATGCCCACATCTGTCCGTTCGAAATCACACATAGGTCATTTTCCATTATTTCGCCTGTCCTACCCATCGGGAGAATATAGTTTTAAGTCCCTCGGCAAGCATTCTTCCTATACTGTCTGATATCGAAACTGCACGAATATCAGAGCGGACAATCAAATCTGCCTCCGTAATTTCTTTTTTATCCGCTCCGTATTCAAAGATAATCCTGCCGACCTTTTCCCTTGAAGAAATCGGTGCAGAAATATCATCGTAAAGCTCTACCGTCCTGCAAATTTCCTCTCCCTCTTTAAGCGGGAAACTCACGCCATCTTCAATATACACGGGGGTTGCTCCGTCATAAGAATTCTCAACCTCAATTACCGCAACAGGCAAATTCCTGTCTTCAAGCTCGGTCAGGGTATAATTTTCAAACCCGTAATCATAAAGGGCAGAGTGGTCGCTCCAGTCGCTCGGTGCGTTTAAGGTAACACAGATAAGTGTCATTCCGTCTCTTTGGGCGGCAGAGACAAGGCATCTGCCCGCTGCCTTGGTAAAACCCGTCTTTACCCCGATGCACCCGTCATACATACTAAGGAGTTTGTTATGATTTGTCAAAGTCCTCGGATAAGCTTTTCCATCACCTGAAACCGTAAAGCTTTTTGTCCCGACTATTTGTGCAAACACCTCATTTTTCATTGCCGCCTCTGTAAGCCTTGCCATATCCGCCGCACTTGAATAATGGCTATCATCAGGAAGACCATTCGGGTTTGCGAACGCAGTATTTTTAAGGCCTATTTCCTTTGCCTTGTCGTTCATTAAATCCACAAACGCATCAACGCTTCCCGCTACTGCCTCGGAGACCGCAACGGCAGCATCGTTACCCGAAGATAACATAAGCCCGTAGAGAAGCTCGCGCAGCGTCATCTTCTCGCCCTTTTCAAGATACATACTCGACCCCTCGACCCCTGCCGCTGCGTCAGAAATTTCAAACACCTCGTCTATTTTATCGCCCTTTTCTTCAAGGGCAACGAGTGCCGTCATAATCTTTGTCGTGCTTGCCATCGGTAGTCTTGTTTCCGCATTTTTGGAATATAGAACTCTGCCCGATACAAGCTCCGTGACAATAGCCGCCTGTGCCGAAACAGCGGGAGCATCTGCAAAACCCGCAACTGTACCCATAAGGATTATCGAAAATATAAGCAAAACCATAATGGATTTTTTAATCATATAATAATCAAAGCCTCCGTTTTGATGTTATGAGCTTTCTTATAATGTCAAGCGGGAATATAGTAAGCGCAGGCACTATAACCGCCACCCATTCAGACATTGTAAGCGGAACTGTACGAAGCACACTGCCTCCAAAGTAGGTCATTCCTGCCTGAACTGCCGTCACCGCCGTCATAACCGCAATAAACTGTTTGTTAAGAGAGAGATTTTCAAGCAAATCTATGCCGTCACAACGTGCATTGAACGCATTGAAGATGCTTATAAATATAAAAAAACAAAAGTACCCTGTGTAGAAGACGACATCTCCTCCGCTCTGCCTGAAAGCGTTGCGGATAACGGGCACTATAAAGAAAAGCAAACTCATTGCACAGATGTATAATCCGTTTACTGTTATTGCTTCCCACATTTTTGCGTCAATTATTTTCTCGTCGCGCCGTCTCGGCTTCTCGTTCATATATCGGTTGAGGGCCGGCTCTCCCCCGAACGCTATGGCTGCCAGACTGTCTATTATCAGATTTGTCCATATCATCTGTGATATATTAAGCGGTTTTTCGATGCCAACAATTGGCCCGAGCATCGAAACTGTCACCGCCGCAACATTTATGGTAAGCTGAAATTTTATAAACTTCTTTATACTGTTGTAAATCGTTCTGCCGTAGAGAACGGCGTTTCTCACCGAGCGGAAGTTATCATCTAATATAACTATATCCGCCGCCGCGGCTGCCGCCTCTGTTCCGCCGCCCATAGCAAAGCCTACATCTGCCGCTTTCAGCGCGGGTGCGTCGTTTACTCCGTCACCCGTCATTCCTACAACCTGCCCCATACTCTGTGCTATTTTTACAAGTCTGCTCTTATCAGACGGGAGCGCCCTTGCCACAACCCGCAGTCTTGGGAGAATATCGCAGACCTCTTTATCAGATAATCCTGATAACTCATCTGACGATATTATAAGTCCGTCGTTGCCCATAAGTCCCGATTCTATCGCAACCGCCTTTGCAGTTTCTGCCTTGTCACCCGTAATCATTACAACCTGAATTCCCGCTCCTATTACCTCTTTTATCGCCCGCTTTGCCTCAATGCGAACTCCGTCACGGATTGCGGCAATCCCCACAAGCCTCATATTATTTGGGAGAGCGCCCCTCGTTTCGCCGTCTGCCTCGGCTATGGCAATCAACCTCATACCAAGACTCGCCATCTTTCTGTTTTTGTCTTCAAGTATAGGCTCTGCGTTGCATCGGGGTAATATAATTTCAGGAGCACCCTTTATAAGCGTTAAATTTCTTTTTCCGCCCATATATGCCATTGAATATTTCTTCTCAGACGAAAACGGGTAGACTTTTACATCTGTTATATCTGTCAACCCTTCTCCTGCATCACCCACAAACTCCATAAGAGCTTTCTCTGTCAAATTCCCGCCGATTATTTTACCTTTTGAAAAGTGTGCCGATGAATTTAAATAAACACCGCGAAGAACCGAATCGGCAAGTCCCTCCGACATAGAGCGAAATTCAGTATACTCTCTGCCGTCAGCTCCTATGAATTTTTCTACCTTTAGTTTACCCTCGGTTATTGTTCCTGTCTTATCTGTAAATAGGATGTTAAGTCCTCCTGCCGTTTCTATTCCGATAAGGCGGCGAACCAAGACGTTAGCCTTTAGCATCTTTTTCATATTGAGCGAACAGACAATCGCAATCATAAGCGGAAGCCCCTCGGGAACAGCAACAACTATTACTATTATACCTATTATAACCGACGAAACTATATCCGATACAACCTGTGCAGTGTCCGCAAAATATCCGCCTATCAGCACGGGATTGAAATGCTGCATAAAAAAGGCGTTGTTTGCAAAATTTAAGATAACTATAATTAACGCACTTATAATCCCGAAACGGCTTATACTCTTTGCCACGCCCTCAAGCTTTACGGAAAGCGGACTTTGTCGCCCTTCCTCCTGCGCCTCACGGGTCAGGCGTCCGTATACTGTTTTATCGCCCACCTCATCGGCTACCATTACTGCCTCACCTGAACTTACAATGCTTCCTCTAAAGAGATTGTGCTTATTCCAGAAATCATTGAAATTTGACCTTGTGGGAATTTCTCCGTTACCCGTCTTTTCAGATGGATTGCTCTCACCGCTCAGTTGTGACTGGTCAACCATTATTTCTCCCTCAACCATACGCCCGTCGGCAGGAACCAAATCCCCTGCCTGAAGCAATATAAAATCACCTTTTACGATTTGCGAAATACTGATTTCGCAAAGCCTTTCCTCGCGCCATACCTTGCACTTTATATCCGCCGCCTCGCGTTGAATTTTCCTGAAAGTGCTCTCGTTGCTATACTCCGAAGCAGTCGAAACAAAGGTGGATATTATGACAGACAGTAAAATTCCTGCACATTCATATAAATCCACCTTTCCCATAAATGTAAATAAAATATTTATTCCAAGCGCAATCAGCAAAACAATTATAATGGGGTCATCATAATTCCCCCAATAAATCTGCATAAATGTCCGCCTTTTACCCTCTGTCAGTTCGTTAGTACCATTTTTCTTTCTTGATGCCTCTGCCTCTTTTTCAGAAAGTCCATGAAAGTTTCTCATATTTATCCCCATCTCCTCTGCATTAGTGCTTTGTCTATCTCTAAATCCTATGCCGGCTGGGTGGTAAATATGAATATTGGCGTAATTGCAACGGGAGGGCACGGAGACCCTCCCCTACAATTGTGGGTGTATATTCCGTATCAATCGGTTCGTCGGAAACCGACGAACCCTACAATCATATGCGTTCGCATGCGTCATATCAAACGGACCGTCGGGACGCCGGTCCCTACAATGTATATGTATCCGCATCGCTATCGTAGGGACAGATGCCCACATCTGTCCGTTCATACATACAAAAAGAGCCCCGTTTGGGGCTCTTTAAAATTATTCCTGAATACTGAACAACAAATCTCCGTATGATGGGAACGGCCAATATTCTTTCGGCGTATATTCCTCCATCTCATCGGCTATCTTTCTGATGCTTTCCATCGTGTCAAGAACAACATTGTGGTAATACTTTGCCTGTGTGAGTATCTCGCTCATTCCGTGTGCAGTATCAATCTCGCTATCGAGTCTTTCAAGACCTGCATAAAGGTCTTCAACTGCCGCAGAGAGCTTCGCAATCATCATCTTTTCAAATTCGCAATTTATATAATCGCATCCGATTGCTGCCTTTGACGCCGCTCCGTCACTTAAAAGCTTGATATACTTGTATACTGCAGGGATTATATCCTGTCTTCCCATTTCGAGCATAGTGAGTGCCTCGATATTGAGAACCTTGCAGTAATTTTCAAGATTTATCTCATATCTGGACATTACCTCACCCTTTGTGAGAATTCCGTGACTCTCAAACAGGGCGATATTCTTATCCTTTGTATAATGCTCGATAGCATCGGGGGTGCTCCTTAAATTGAGAAGTCCTCTCTTTTCAGCCTCGGCAACCCATTCGTCAGAATAGTTGTTACCGTTGAATATTATTCGCTGATGCTCACGAACTGTCTTTTTGAGCAGTTCGTCAACCGCATTTTCTATATCGGATGCACCCTCCAGCTCTTCTGCGAACTGTTTGAGTGATTCAGCAACCGCAGTATTGAGCATAAAGTTAGGCCCCGAAACAGAAAGGCTGGAACCCGGCATACGAAACTCAAACTTATTGCCCGTAAAGGCAAAAGGCGAGGTTCTGTTTCTGTCGGTCGTATCCTTTTTAAAGTCTGGAAGTGCATCAACGCCCGAATTCATAATCTCTTTATCCTTGGAGGTATAATCGCTTCCGTCCGCTACGGATTTGAGGACTTTTTCAAGGTCATCGCCTACATACATTGAAATAATCGCAGGCGGAGCTTCGTGCCCACCGAGTCTGTGGTCATTACCTGCCGTTGCAACGGATATGCGCAGTAAATCCTGATAATCGTCAACCGCCTTCATAACAGCACAGAAGAAAATCAGGAAGAGCTTATTTTCTCTCGGATTTTTGCCTGGCTTTAAGAGATTTATTCCCGTATCTGTGCCAATCGACCAGTTATCGTGCTTACCGCTGCCGTTTACACCCTCGAAAGGCTTTTCGTGGAGAAGACACTTCATTCCGTGCTTGTCCGCAACCTTTTTCATTATCTCCATAGTAAGCTGGTTGTGGTCGGCAGCAATATTGCCCGAAGAAAAAATCGGTGCAAGCTCATGCTGTGCGGGGGCTGCCTCGTTATGCTTTGTCTTTGCGCGAACACCAAGTTTCCAAAGCTCTGTATCTACTTCTTTCATATATTCGGCAACCCTCTTTTTGATTACACCGAAATAATGGTCGTCAAGCTCCTGTCCCTTGGGGGTTTTAGCGCCAAAGAGAGTTCTGCCTGTATATGTAATATCACGCCTTTTAAGAGCGACACGTCTGTCAACAAGGAAATATTCCTGCTCTGCACCGACGGTTGTGCTAACCCTCTTCACATCATCGTGACCCATAGCCTTAAGCACGCGGAGCGCCTGATTGTTAAGAGCCTCAAGAGAGCGCAAAAGCGGAGTCTTTTTATCCAGTGCCTCACCCGTATAAGAGCAGAAAACTGTGGGAATACACAAAATGCCGTCTTTTATAAAAGCGTTAGAAGTGGGATCCCACGCTGTGTAGCCTCTCGCCTCAAAGGTGGAACGAAGTCCGCCCGACGGGAAGCTAGACGCGTCAGGCTCACCCTTTACAAGCTCCTTGCCTGAAAACTCCATAATTATGCGGTCGTTGCCATCGGGCGAAATAAAGCTGTCGTGCTTCTCTGCAGTAACGCCCGTCATCGGCTGGAACCAATGTGTATAATGCGTCGCGCCTTTTTCGATTGCCCAATCCTTCATTGCATTTGCAACAACGTCGGCAACCTCTCTCGTAAGAGGCGCACCTTCTTCACGGGTTTTCATCAGTTGATTATATGTATCCTTCGGAAGCCATTTTTCCATCGCAAGACTGTCAAAAACCATACTGCCGAAAATCTCATTTACACTGCACATAAAACACATTCCTCTCTACCTAATTACCCATCTTAAAAACAAGGTGCCGCGGGCAGTTGCCCGCAGCACCTTTGCCTATCTAAAAATTATACTCCCGTTTGCGAAATTTGTCAAGCGTGAGTTATTCGTGATTGTTTTCGGCTTTTCTGCCATGGCAAAACTCTGCCGCACCGCAGCCTGAGCACCCGCAGGAGCAAGAGCTCTCGCCCCTTTTTCTGCGTATTATTCCACGAACTACAATTGTCAAAAATATTGCTGCAATAATGAATAAAACTATTATTGTTGGAATGTTCATATTAAAACCTCCTTATGCCATCTCATACTTGTTTCGTCTAAATAACAAGTAGAGAACGCCCGCAAGTGCTGCGATTGCAACGATTGTCCAGAACGTAAATACACCTGTTGCGAGCAGACCAATCTGATAAACTATAAGCGAGATTACATATGCAAATACACACATATATCCAATAGCAAAGGCTGTCCACTTTCCGCTGTTCATCTCACGCCTGATTGCTCCCATTGCCGCAAAGCATGGCGCACAAAGAAGATTGAATATCATAAACGAGAACGCCGCCAAACCGCTGCCGCCGAAGAATTCAGAGCCAATGATTTCAAGCCCTGCCTCGCCTGTTTCGGCAAGCTCAAAAGCCAAGTCTGCGTTTGCCATTGACGAGAGTGAACCAAATACGCCGACAACCTCTTCCTTTGCAAGAAGTCCAAGGACAGTTGCAACCGCAGACTGCCAGTTGCCAAACCCAAGGGGGATAAACAGGTATGCAATCCACCTTCCTATAACCTCAAGAACAGAGGCTCCGCCGTTTTCCTCGGTTATATAGTGAAATCCGCCGTCAAACGAAAGGCTGTTCAAAACCCAGATAATGATACTTGCCGCTAAAATAACCGAACCTGCGCGCTTGACAAAGCCCCATCCTCTGTCCCATGTGGTACGCAAAATATTCGATGCAACGGGAGCGTGATAAGCGGGAAGCTCCATAACAAACGGAGCGGGTTCGCCCGCAAACATCTTGGTCTTTTTAAGAATTATTCCCGAGATAACAACTGCCCCGATACCGATAAAGTATGCACAAGTTGCAACCCAGCCTGCACCGCCAAAAAGCGACGCCGCTATAAGTCCAACGATTGGCATTTTAGCACCGCAGGGAATGAAGCACGCCGTCATTATTGTCATCTTGCGGTCACGGTCCTGCTCGATTGTACGGCTTGCCATAACCCCCGGTACACCGCAGCCTGATGAAACAAGCATCGGTATAAAGCTCTTTCCCGAGAGACCGAACTTTCTGAAAATTCTATCCATAATAAACGCAACACGTGACATATATCCGCAATCTTCAAGAAGTGAAAGCAAAAGGAACAAAACCATCATCTGCGGAACAAAGCCGAGAACCGCACCGACACCGCCGACAATACCGTCCATAATGAGCGAATAGAGCCAAGGGGCAATAATCGGTACACCCTCTGCGTTTAAAAGAACCATATCTAAAAGCTCAGGGATACTATAAAGACTTGCTAAAAATCCGCTCTCATACGTTTCTTTAAACGAACCAAAGAGTCCGTCATTCATAAAGGTTACTGTCCAGTCGCCTATTGTGCCGATAGAAAGTGTATAAACTGCCCACATAACAACAAAGAAAATCGGGAGTGCAAGAATTCTGTTAGTAACTACTCTGTCAATCTTGTCAGAGAGCGAAAGCCTGCTCGCACTCTTTTTCTTATAGCATTTCTGCATAAGACGTGTGATGTACTCATATCTCTCGTTTATAATGATGCTCACAGCGTCATCGTCAAGCTCCCTCTCTGCTCCTGATATATCCTTTTCAATATGTTTTAAAACCTCGGCATCAAGATTGATTTCCTCCAAAATCCTCTCGTCACGCTCAAAAATCTTGATAGCGTACCAACGTTGTTCTTTCTCTGGAAGATTATGTACTGCCGCCTCTTCAATATGTGCAATAGCGTGTTCTACCGCCCCCGAAAATACGTGCGGTACAGTTATGTCCTGCTTGGTTGCCGCAGATATAGCGGCGTTTGCAGCCGCCATTATTCCCTCACCCTTGAGTGCCGAGATTTCTACAACAGGGCATCCAAGCGCCCTGCCTAAAGCCTCAATATCTATCTTGTCCCCTCTCTTGCGGACAATATCCATCATATTGATTGCAATAACAACGGGAATCCCTGTATCTATAAGCTGGGTTGTAAGATAGAGATTTCTCTCTATATTCGTGCCGTCAACAATGTTTAATATTGCGTCGGGTCTCTCTCCAATGAGATAATTTCTCGCCACAACTTCTTCAAGAGTATAGGGCGAGAGCGAATATATGCCAGGAAGGTCAGTAATAATGATGTCCTTGTTACCCCGAAGCTTGCCCTCTTTCTTCTCAACCGTAACGCCCGGCCAGTTGCCCACGTACTGATTGGCACCTGTTAATGTGTTAAATAATGTGGTTTTACCCGAGTTCGGGTTTCCCGCAAGTGCGATTTTTATAGCCATAGTTTACCTCCAACAGTTAGTCGCATCTAACTCAAGTTCAAAATTATTGGTACATCGAGTCAATGGACATCAATGTACCTAATCTACCAAAATCATCTTTGCATCTTCTTTGCGAAGCGAAAGCTCATAGCCTCTGACATTTATCTCAACAGGGTCACCGAGCGGTGCAACCTTGCGCACATATATCTCAACGCCTTTGGTTATACCCATATCCATAATGCGTCGTTTAACTGCGCCCTCACCCTCAAGTTTTACAACTTTTGCGGTCTTTCCTACCTTTACATCTTTAAGTGTCATTATTGTCACCTCCCTGGTTTTGTGTGTTCGTATATCATCGTAGGGTGCGGCGATTTCCGACACACCGCAACGAGAGGGCACGGAGACCCTCGTCTACATTTTGTCGAGTTAGTCTTATCTAACTGCATATAGTCTATCACAGTCACCTTTTGTTGTCAATAGTTTTTTGGAAAATTTTTAATATTTGCAATATTTGCGAAAAATTTGCGCCATACACTTGCACTTTGCAGGTTTTTGTAGTATAATAAAGGGTAATTTTCTTAAATATGACATCTTTTAATATAAAGGGGTATGATAAACGTGAATATTTACAAGCTTTCTGAATTATCAGAGGATAAAAAGGCGTTCATAATGAAGCGTGCCGAAATTGACATCAGCTCGCATATGGCGCTTGCTAAAGAGGTTTCGGACGATATAAGACGCAGAGGCGACGAGGCAGTTTTGGAATACACCGCGAAGTTTGACCGCGTTGAGCTGACAGCGGACAGAATTAAGGTTCGTCCCGAAGAAATTGAGGCTGGATATTTAAGACTCGATGCCAAAACACGCGAGGCAATCGAATATGCAGCAAAGAATATTCGTGACTTTCATTCAAAGCAAATGCCTGAAGAAATGTGGTTTACCGAAGTTGACAAGGGACTTCTTGTCGGCGAAAAGACGACCCCTATCGTTGACGTTTGCCTTTATGTCCCCAGAGGCAAGGGGAGCTTTCCCTCTGTTCTTCTGATGCTTGGCGTTCCCGCAATTGTTGCGGGGGTAGAAAAGATTGTTGTTGTTACGCCGCCCAACGAAAAGGGTGAGGTTGACGATGCAATTCTTGCCGCTGCTAAAATAATCGGCATTACCGAGATATATAAAGTCGGCGGAATTCAGGCGGTTGCGTCTGTCGCTTACGGAACAGAAACTATTCCCAAATGTCACAAGATTATCGGTCCCGGTAACTCTTACGCTACTGCAGCAAAGAGAGTTCTTGCAAACTTTATAGATGCAGGTCTTCCCGCAGGACCGAGTGAGGCTATCATTTTAGCCGACGAAAATGCAGACCCCGAAAAAGTTGCTCTTGACTGGATGATTGAAGCAGAGCACGGACCTGATTCTGCGTCCTTGCTTGTTACAAACAGTGCAGAGCTTGTAGAAAAGGTTATCCCGATTGTAGAGCGTCAGCTTGAAAAGATTTCGGACAAGCGTCGTGAATTTGTGACTACTAACTTCTCTACATACGGCGGTGCAATCATAACCGACAGTCTTGAAGAGAGTATTGCGTTTGTAAACGAATACGCACCCGAGCATATGGAGGTTATGACCGAAAAGCCTTTCGAGGTTCTCCCGAAAATCAAAAATGCGGGCGAAATTCTGCTTGGCGACTATACTCCCGTTACTCTTTGCAACTTTGTTTTAGGTCCCAATGCTATTTTACCGACGGGACAATCTGCAAAGACCTATTCAAGCGTATCTGTTATGGACTTTTTAAAGCGTTCATCTGTCGGCTACGCAAGCCGCGACGGCTTTGAAATGGTAAGAGATTACGCATACAGAATTGCAACCGTTGAGGGCTTTGACACTCACGCTCTTGCAGTTAAAGACAGAAAATAAACTGTTAATTTATTCGAAAGGACTGATATCCTATGAAAAACAAAGTTACTGCCTCAAGACGTACAAGCGAAAGCCTTGTATGTGTAACTGTAAAAAAGGGTGCTCTCGCTCCTGATTACAGAAGTTGCATACGCACTCCTCTCCCTTTCCTCAATCATATGATTGAGCATATTGCGTGGAGGGCAGGACTTAATATTGACATAAGTATCGAGATGCCTGATTTTAAGCTTATACACCTTGTAACCGAGGATGTATCTATGACTCTCGGTAAGGCGGTAGGCGAACTTGTAAAAATAAGCTCGCCGTCAGGCTACGGATTCTCCGTCGGAATTATCGACGAGGCAAAGGCAACCGCCGCAATTTCTTTCGAAGACAGAGCTTATCTTGATTTTACAAGTGAAATTGAATATGCCGAAAATGTAGAGGGTATGCCCGCGGAAGAGCTTATCACCTTCCTTGACGGATTTGTTCAAGGGGCAAGATGTACCCTCCACGTAGACATAGAAAAAGGAAAGAACGGGCACCACATATGGGAGGCGGTTTACCGCGCTTTCGGCATTGCTTTAGGCTCTGCCCTGAGCGTTGACCCCAATCGCGAGGGACTCACATCGGGTGTTGCGGGAGAAGTTGTATATGAAGTTAAATCTGAATAACTTTGACAAAATTATATTTGATTTAGACGGCGTTATCACGTCCGAGCTTGCGTATTGGCATTCTGCCGCTTGCGGTGCATATGATATGCTCTTTAATTATGAGCAGTACGGAGTATGCGGAATAGATGAGAAATGCTGCCGCGAGGATTATCGAGATATATATAACGTCATTATGTGCGGCGGCAAGACCGTCAGGGCGGTAAAAAGGCTTGCGGTTAACACAAACTACGATTTGCTTTATGTAGTTTTTTGCGTTTCCAAGTATTTAAACCCCGACCTTGACACTCTTGATGAGGCGCACTTTGAAAGTGTTCGTATGTTTATTGAAAACATCGATATGAAAGCTCCCGAGCTTTACGATTCACTCTCGGCACTCCTTTCTACTTCGATGCCTGAATATGAAGAAGGACACTTTAAGCACAGTGGTGACTTTTTCGAAAAAGAGGTTATAGGTACATTCCAGAAATGGTATCTTGGAACCGATGAATTTGAAGGTCTTATAACAAGCGACGAGCTCCTCTTTGACCCTGCGGATATAGAGAAAACACTCAAGGGGCTTAAAGAAAAGGGCATACGACTCGGCATTGGGACGGGAAGACCCGATGTTGAGATGCTCAGACCTCTTGAAAAGTTTAATATATTAAAATATTTTGACAAGGATATGATTATCACTTTAGACGATGTATTCGCTGCCGAGCAGGAATTTAAACCCGTTCAGCCTCTCGCAAAGCCTGACCCGTTTGTATTTTTAAAAGCGGCTCTCGGTGCCAATCATTCAACAAAGGAAATTTTAGACGGCGATTACACATATGCGGAGCTTACAAGAACCCTGATTGTCGGCGATGCGCCGAGCGATTTATTCTCGGCACAGCGCGGAGGTTTTGAGTTCCTCGCCGTTCTCACAGGTGTTGAGGGGGACGGAATGCGGCAATATTTTATCGAGAACAAAGCCGATTATATTTTAGACAATGTTTTGATGATGTTAGATGAGTAAAATAGCGGTGCCCTCCGGCACCGCTATTTTTGAATAATTGCCCTATACCCATAAGTTTTATAATTATAAAAATCAAAAAAATTCTTTAATAATTGCCCTATGCCCATACCGTGGCCACGCCCCACGGCAAAGATAATTTTTTTGATTTATTTCATTATGTGCAAACAAAGGACCGCGGCAAAATTGCCGCGGTCCTTTGTTTGCATTTTACTTAATCTACTACGTTGAAATCTTTAATAGGTTTAATTTCGTTGTCCCATGTGAAGAACTTTAATTCGCCTATATTCTCAACATCTTCCATTGTGAGAGAAACGCGAAGCTGTTTAGTTTCGCCATCCCATTCATCCACGCCTATGGCAGAGACATCAGCATTTACCAAAAGTCCGTCCTTGTCATAAACTCCGCCGATTAAGGTTACATTGGGCGTTTTGCCGTCCAAATTATTCAAATTGAGAACGAACTCAATCTCATCATTTTCGGCTAAATTCTCAAGGTTTAAATTTGCAAACGGTATCTTCTCGCCGTTTTTATAGCATGTATAATAAAATTCAGTTCCAAAATCAATTTGCTGATTAAGAGTAACAGTTCCGTTATACAATCTTAAATTACATACTTGGCTTCTGTTCTGCGGGAGACGCAAATCAAATTCGAAAATTCCGCTCTCTTCCGATCTTAACTGATCTATTGCGAGGTAATTTCCCTCATCATCTGTAACCAGCGCAGATATTTGTGCACCGCCGTTACTAAGTCCTGAAAAGCCCTTGATTTCAAGGTTGTTGTCATATGCCTTAATCTGCAAATCGGATACTGTAAGCCAGAATTCAACAACATTTGCATATTTAAGGTTTCCTGCCGAGTCTTTAACAAGAACCTGACCGAAAGCCTTGCCCGAATATAAATTCGGAACCCTAACTGTAACTGTTCCGCCGTCGATGCTTTCTACATCAAGTCCGCGAACCTCAATTGTGTCACCAGTGCTCATTCCGCTTACTGTAAATGTCGCCGTGCTTCCCGGTGCAACATTCTTGTTATATCTGTTTGTAAGTTTAATAGGACTATTATTTGAAAAGTTGGAAACAGTTCCTTCAAGTTTAGTGAACTCACCCACCAAATAGTATGGCTCATGCGTAATGGGAATCCAGTACTTGCCGCTTGAGTCCTTCATTGTTCCAAGTAAATTGCCGTAAATGTCATAAACGTCAACTGTGCTCGCACCCGTGTTGAGATTTATGTATCTGTCTGTGCTTTGCGCATTAGAACTTGCAACGTCTGCCTGAACAACAATTACATCATCGGTAAACTTTTCGTTATTTGAATTATCAAACCAAGCCGCATGCCAATAATCGACATCGTTTGAAACATTACCCTTAATGACAGTATTTACAACCGATGTATCGTCGATAAAGTGGTTGAACGTCGCCGTTGCAACGAAAGCGGGCTTTGCACTGTACGGGGTGTATTTGCCGCCATCTTTATAATAGTTGAGCATTCCCCATGTGTTCTGATAATATGTCGGGTCATCATGGTCAACTATGTTGAGTACAAAGAGCTTGTCAAACGCCTCATCTGTAACTGTATTTACTAAATATGCGTTTGAAATACCTCTTGCCTGCTCACGTCTGGGAATGCCGTCCTCGAAACCATGCCAGCTCCAGTAATCGTCGTGCCATGTGTAACCTTTTTCACCGCTCTGACCCGTGTATGCGCCGTCTGCATAGATATCAGGCGAAGCATAACCTATCTCGGTAAGCCACATCTTTCCATCATAGTAATCTTCATCTATATACTCTGACCAAAGTTTTTTTTCCAGCTCTGTTCCCATGTTTACAAGGACGTAGCGCATATATTCGCTGCCATGATAGGGATATCTGTGTGTACTGAATATGTCGATATATTCATTTGCACCAAGCGCCCAGAGCTGTCTGTTAAAGCCGGGGTGAAAAACACCCGCAGACGCCGATGCTACAATAGGAATGTTGGAATTTACCTTTCCTACCTCTTCATCAATAATCTTAAGCGACTCTAAATATACATCCGCGCGGTCTTCAACTGTGCCTGTATAGCCGCTCGGGAACATGGATGACTCACATTCGTTAAATACTTCGTATGCGTCAACATAAGGCGCGGTCTTCTCTGCATATTCTTCCATATACTTTCTGAAGATTGCACGCTCTTCATCGTTTTGCGGAATACATCCGCCGTGAGATAAGTCCTCCCACTGCCAGATGGGACCCCAAATCTGATTCATTATGCTGATGCCCTTATTTTTGTAATATGCAAGGTCATCAACCACTGCCTGACTAAGCGTCCACTCACCTGTTTCGGCATCTACGGAAGCTCCGGGCTGATTTGCCTCACGAATCCATCCGTATCCTGCCGCAACAACTGCATCTGCAATCTCCTCGGTTGTTCCCTGTCCGTTGCCAACTGTGTGAACATTGATACCGAGGTTATCGTTACCCTCATTTACCTTATTTATATATGATACAGAGAAGTTTTCTCTGTCATATGATACAAAATTTGTTTCATGTCTGCCGGTTTCAGGATTCACATAGCCAGCCCTTGAAAAAGCCTTTATTGTGTATACCCCACAAAGCTCAGGGGTATCGAATGCAACAGTATCTGTTTTCTTTACACCTGCGGCAACAGTAGTTGAATAAGAAAACTCATCAACAATACGCTCGTTCTCGTCATAAATTTCAAATGTCCAGTCAATATCTGCATCAGTTTCCTCGGTGTTTTCCATCGGAATATAGAGTGTGAGCTTTTCTTTCTCAACATTCTCGATATTGCCCGTTGTGCCGAGGTTTATTCTGTCTGTAAGACGGATTGGTTTTTCATCTTCCACCTTTTCGATTTTGATAGACTTGATGATAACATCTCTGGCAACATTAACAGAACCGCCCCAATCGGTAAACTCAAAATCCCATTTTCCCCAAAGACTGTTGTCACATCTTGCATTATCTATTATAATCGAAGCACGGGTCCACTCATCTCTCTGTCTTACATGTATATCCGAACTTGTGGCTTCTGATACATTTCTACCGAGATAATTATATCCGGGATATATAAATCTGAGTCTTGCATACTCCTGCCCCTCTTCAGGCATTGAGGGTTGATTAAGTGTTGGATGTGCTCCATCCCAGAATTCAACTGTTAGCTTTAACTTATCACCATTATCCAAATTATATAAGAATGAATCTGATAAATCTAAACACAGACTATATATAGAGCCGTTTCCCCATACGTTATTTCTGTCTGTACTTCCTCCCCATTTTCCGCCTACTTTAACGGGTTTGTAGGTTGACGTGTTCGGATCGTACGGTCTGCCGCCCGCAATCCATCTTGTAATGTTTGTAAGAGTGGGGACTCCGCTCTCGTTAAACTCAATCATAGCATAGTCTGCCTCTGCTGATACTGTCGGCATTGACATAAGCAGAGTCGCCGTCATTGATAAGGCTAAAATCATAGATATAACCTTGCTGAATTTTCTCATTTTAGTCACCCTCGAGGTAAAATCTTATACCTCGTCCTTCCTTTGATGTATTTATGTTAATTTTATAAAATTTTGATTTCTTAATCCCGTGGAATTGTCCTTCGGGCGATTCGTAAATCCCCCAGTCACCTGCGGTGACAGCCCCCTTTAGGCAAGGGGGCCTACTGAAAATTTACCATAAATTTAAAAATCAAAAATTTTTACTTTGCCGCCCCGCGGCTCGGCTTGGGCGGAACCGGGCTTGGCATTTATTCATTAAAATTTTTGATTTTATAATCGCACAGTCGTTGCCTCTCTGGCGATTCGGGAATCGCTCCTACATTTTATATGCCCTGAACAATGTTCCAACAGGCTCATCATTTACTATTTTATATAAATTTTCGAGCTTCTCTGCGTTGGTTATTACCATATCAATTCCGCTCTCCATCACTATTTCGGCGGCTTTGAGCTTTGTTATCATTCCGCCTGTACCTCGGCGTGTTCCCTCACCGCCCGCACATTCTTTTATTTCATCCGTTATCTCATCAATAACGGGAATTATTTTTGAAGCTTCAAGAGCGGGATTTCCGTCATAGAACCCGTCAATATCCGAGAGAATAACGAGCAGGTCTGCATCTACAAGCTTTGCAACGTATGCAGATAGTGTATCATTATCTCCAAACTCAATCTCGTATGTAGATATCACGTCATTTTCGTTAACAATCGGAATTACGCCGTATTCGAGCATAGTTTCAAACGCGTTTTTTGCACTTATATATCTCTGCTCATCATCGAGTACAAATTTGGTTAAAAGCACCTGACCCGTACTATATCCGTATTCCATAAAGAATTTTTCGTATATAGCCACAAGACTCGCCTGACCGATTGCGGCAAGCGCCTGCTTAAAACGAGTATCCGTCGGCTTTTCTTTAAGTCCTATTTTACCAACACCGACACCGATAGCACCGCTCGATACTAGTATTATTTCGTTTCCCATATTCATAAGGTCAGATAAAACTCTTACAAGTGCCTCTATCCTCTTAAGGTTTGTCTTACCCGTATCGTAGGTAAGCGATGAAGTACCTACCTTTACCACTATTCTCCGTTTTTCTCGTTTAATATCAGACATTTTATTGTCCTCCCTCGGCTTTAAAATCTCTGTAAAAACCATTTATAAGGTCGACCATCTCCTGCTTGGTGTTTGCCTTGTTGAGTTTCTCACGCAAGACTGCACCCCTTGGTATACCCCTGAAATACCTTGACATATGTCGGCGTCCTTCTAAAACGCCCCTCTTTTCGCCTTTGTACTTTTCGAGTAAATCAAGATGCAAAAGGGCAACCCCTAAAACCTCTTCCATATCAGGCGGGGGAATCTCCGTTCCGTCATTCATATATGCAAGAACCTCACGGAAAATCCAGGGATTTCCCTCTGCTGCTCTGCCAATCATAACTCCGTCACAGCCTGTCTTTTCAACCATTTCGCCCGCCGCTCTGCCGCAGGTAATATCGCCGTTGCCTATAACGGGAATTTTAACCGCCGCTTTAACCGCCGCGATAATCTCTAAATCCGCCTTTCCGCTATAAAACTGTTCCCTTGTTCTGCCGTGAACAGTAATCGCATCGGCACCGCTCTCCTCGGCTATTTTAGCCATCTCGACCGCATTTATATGCTCGCTGTCCCAGCCCGCACGGATTTTAACCGTGAGCGGTGTGGAAATTGCCGACTTTACCGCACTTATAACCTGTCCCGCAAGGACGGGTGATTTCATAAGAGCAGAGCCGTCACCATTTTTAACAATCTTGGGTGCGGGGCATCCCATATTTATATCGACCAAAACGGCTCCAAAAGAGAGTGCTTCCTCTGCTATTTTCGCCATAATTTCAGGCTCGTGCCCGAAAATCTGTACCGCTATCGGATATTCGGCATCATCAGCAGATAAAAGCTCTGCCGTCTTTTTGCTCTTGTAATAAAGTCCTTTGCCCGACACCATCTCGGTATACATAAGAGCAGGGCCGAACGGCTTTGCAATAAGCCGAAACGCCTTATCAGTAACACCCGCCATCGGCGCCAAAATCACGTTATTCTCAAGCTCTAAACTTCCGATTTTCATATTTCTGTCCTTTTAAAGAAATCCCCCGAGAAAATCTGATTTAGTCGGGGGATTGTTTCTACTTTACAACAATATTTATAAGTCTCTTGGGTACAGCAATGCATTTTACAACCTGCTTGCCGTCGATAAGTGACTTAACCTTCTCGTTAGAGAGGGCAAGCTCCTGCATCTCATTTGGAGTGAGGTCAGGAGATATTACAAGCTTATCCCTTACCTTGCCGTTTATCTGCACAACAACCTCAATCTCGTTTACTACAAGGGCTGCTGCATCAGGCTCGGGCCAGTTTTCTACCGATATATCGGTGCTATAACCCGCAATCTCCCAAAGCTCCGATGTGATGTGCGGAACAAATGGGTAGAGCAAAAGTATAAGACTTCTTATTGCCTCTTTGATAACTGCGCCGTTATAGCTATCCTTTGAAATATTTTCTTTATAGTTATAAATCGCATTTACCATTTCCATAATTGAGCTTATTGCAGTATTAAAGCTAAAGCGGTTACAGTCATCCGTTACCTTCTTTATGCTTGAGTTAACCGCAAATCTAAGCTTCTTGTCTGCATCAGTAAGCTCGCCTGCATCATCGCTCATATAATCCTTGAGGTCTTCAACCGCGCGCCATACTCTGTTTAAAAATCTGTATGCACCCTCAACCGCAGTATCGTTCCAGTCAAGGTCACGCTCGGGCGGTGCAGCAAAGAGGATAAAGAGTCTTGCCGTATCTGCACCGTATTTAGCGATTATCTCCTCGGGACTGACTATGTTGCCCACAGACTTTGACATCTTTGTGCCATCCTTTAATACCATTCCCTGAGTCAAAAGGTTTGCAAATGGCTCTTCGCAGCTTATGTAGCCAAAATCGTGAAGTGCCTTTGTGAAAAATCTTGCATACAAAAGGTGCAAAATCGCGTGCTCAACACCGCCGATATACTGGTCAACATTCATCCAGTAATCCGTCTTCTCCTTCGAGAAGGGAAGCTCGGTATTGTGCGGGTCGCAATATCTC
Source organism: uncultured Clostridia bacterium (assembly GCA_937911665.1). GTDB lineage: Bacteria > Bacillota > Clostridia > Monoglobales > Monoglobaceae > UMGS1820. The sequence continues at coordinate 24,692 of CALDQB010000048.1, forward strand.
ATAAAATACCAGGATGAGCAAACAAATGTATCCATTGTATCGGTTTCGCGCTTTGCCGCGCCGCCGCACTTGGGACAAGTTGTGTTTACGAAATCCTCGCACTCTGAAAGCGGAGATTTACCCTGACCTGTAAACTTAACATTTTCAGGGAGCATAACGGGGAGGTCACTCTCGGGGATTTCAACAGTTCCGCACTTTTCGCAGTATACAACGGGGATAGGTGCACCCCAGTAACGCTGACGTGAAATGAGCCAGTCGCGCAATCTGAAGTTAACCTTGCCCTTTCCAAATCCCTGCTCCTCTGCATAAGCAATCATTGCAGGGAGAGCTTCCTTATTGTTCATTCCGCTGAACTGACCCGAATTTTCGAGTATTCCCTCTGCTTCAAACGCCTCGGTCAAATCCTCGGATTTAAAGTTCTGTCCCTCGGGCTGAATTACAATCTTAATCGGCAGATTATACTTTGTTGCAAACTCAAAGTCACGCTTATCGTGAGCGGGAACGCCCATAACTATGCCTGTTCCGTAATCGAGGAACACATAGTTTGCAAGATAAAGCGGAATTTTATCGCCCGTAAAGGGATTTATCACATAAGTACCTGTAAATACACCCTCTTTTTCGGTGTCGGTTGCGGAACGTACGATTTCACTCTGTGCCTGAACCCTCTTTATAAAGTCGCGGCATTCAGCCTCTTGCTCCTTGCCGTTTATAAGCTCCTCCACAACGGGATGCTCGGGCGCAATTACCATATAGGAAACGCCGTAAATAGTATCAGGACGTGTAGTGAATACTGTGAGTGTCTTGTCGCTTCCGTCGATTTTGAACTCAAGCTCTGCGCCCTCACTTCTGCCAATCCAGTTAGTCTGCATTGACTTTACCTTATCGGGCCAACCGCCAAGTGTATCTATATCATCTAAAAGTCTTTGTGCGTAATCTGTAATTTTGAAGAACCATTGTTCAAGGTCTTGCTTGCCGACCTCACTCTTACAACGCTCACATTTTCCGTTTACAACCTGCTCGTTTGCAAGAACCGTCTGGCAAGACGGGCACCAGTTTACAAATGACTTTTTCTTATATGCAAGTCCGTTTTTATAAAGCTGAAGGAACATCCACTGTGTAAATTTATAGTAATCGGGTTTAGCGGTAGCAACCTCTCTGTCCCAGTCATAGCTAAAGCCCAGACGCTTGAGCTGCTCACGCATATTGTCGATGTTTGACCATGTCCAGTCAGCAGGAGGAGTTCCGTTCTTTATAGCGGCATTCTCTGCGGGCAAGCCGAAAGAGTCCCATCCCATAGGATGAAGAACATTAAATCCTCTCATCTTTTTGTATCTTGCGACAACGTCGCCGATAGAATAGTTGCGCACGTGTCCCATATGAAGATTTCCTGACGGGTAAGGGAACATTTCAAGCGCATAATACTTGGGACGGCTTGTGTCCTCATCTATTTTGAAAGCACCTGTGTCCTCCCACTTTTTTTGCCATTTTTTCTCGATTAAATCAAAATCATATCTCACCTTGGTGATTCCTCCTGTTATCGATTATATTTAAAGCCAAGAAAGGCTTAATCTACTGTAATATCCGAAACATCAACAAATATTGCATCCTGCCACACGTGCTCAAGATTATAAAAATCTCTCGCCTCGGGCTTGAATATATGGATAATTACATCCTCAAACCCAAGCAAAATCCAATCGCCTGTACGATATCCCTCTTTGTTAACGGGGCGTATTCCTTCTTTTAAGAATTCTTCTTCAAGATGGTCGCAAAGTGCCTGAGTCTGTCTCTCGGTCTTGCCCTGGGCTATTATAAAATATTCTGCCATAGTAGTGAGCGAGCCGATGTTTAAAACTCTTATATCCTCTGCTTTTTTACTGTCAAGTATTTTAACTGCTTTATTAACTATATTACTTTCAGAAGCCATTTAACATTTCCTTTCAGTCGGTTTATAATTCGTGCAGGCGGAGCACCCCCCGCCCTACATCTGTTGCGCATATAATGTTTCTTTTAATCAATTATAAAATGCTCATCAATAAGCGCCTTTGTCTGACTTTCGCTGGGAACGAAGTAAGAACCTCCGCCTATATATCTTCCGCCTCCCGGCAGGGAATGAATGAAAATATTTCCTCTGCCCGTTGCGGCAACATCACGCATAAGCGAGAAAATCTCGCCGCCGCTCAAATCTGTTTCGCAATTTTCTTTAATCGCCCCGAAAACCGCAGGCACTCTCAAAAGACCAATCGGCGATAGCATCTTCTTAAACACGGCAGAATAGAGCGTTTTCTGTGCTTCTATTCTGTCCACATCTCCGTTCACATATCCCGTGCCGTCGTTATTCTGGCGGAAACGCATAAACATCTGCGCCTCCTCACCCGAAAGCTTTTGATTTCCTTCTTTAAGGTCTATCACAAGGTCTTGAACGGGGTCGGTGTAATACATTCGCATAGGAACATTTATCCGCACTCCGCCCATTGCATCAATGACATCGGTAAACCCGTCGAAGCCAAGCATAATATAGCCATCAGGAGTAAGTCCTGTAACCTGCTCAATCTCGCTCTTTAAAGTGTCAAAGCCCGAATAATACGCCGAGTTTATCTTTCTGTCACCGCGCTTGTTGTTCACCCTTGTATCTCTCGGGATTTGGAGAATATTTATTTCTCCGTCACGGCGGTTAACCTGACAAAGCATCAAAAGGTCGGTTCTGTATCCGCCCTCATCAACACCCGCAACAACAATGTTTTTAACGGGGTCAAAGCCGTTTCCTAAAATACTGAATTTCTGTCCCGTTGCGATAGCGATGACAAAATTCACAATCATCCACAAACAGATAACGGCAGTAATAACAGCAACAATAAATCTGCCCTTGTGCTTTATTTTTATCTTTCCGTGTTCTGCGTGTGTTTCTTCAAATTCTCTCATTCAAATCACCCCTTTTTCAAGAGCAACCAGTTGCGTGCATGCACAGTATCGGGATGCAGCATCCGTCCTCCCTCTAAAAGTTCACCGAGTGTATAGTCAAGCCCCGTCAAAATCGCCTCGTCAATGTTCTCATAGGCAAGACGGCGTAATTCATCAACGCCTTCAAAATCGCGGTTTGGCTCAACATAATCTGCAATATACAAAATCTTTGTTAAAAGCCCCATATTCGCCTTAGCTGTTGTATGATACTTTATTGCGTCAAGGATTTCGGGATCATAAATCTTAAACTCACTTTGCGCGATACAAGCACCAAGCGGGCCGTGCAAAAGCTTGTGGGTGTTCATCGTAACGGGGTCAAGCTTGAGTCCGTACTTATCGTTTATCAAGCCCTTTGCCTTTTCGTTTTCGATTTCCTTGGCGCAATCGTGCACAAGACCTGCGATATACGCCGCATCCTTGTCACCGCCCCAACGCTCTGCAAGAGAGGCAGCCTCATCTGCAACACCAAGCGAGTGTCTGTATCTCTTTTCTGATAAAACAGTTTTAAGACTTTCTTTTATTGCATCAATTTCAATCATCGTTATTTCTCCAACGAATATAAGTTTTTTTGCTTTATATATTCTTCTGCCCCTTCGGGCACCATACCCTTTATATCCTTTTTAAGTCTGCACCTTTCACGGATTTCGGTAGATGAAACATCTACATTCTCCATATCAAGAATACATATCTCTCCGCCATAACGCTCTGTAAGCTCGCCCGCCTTTTTCTGCAGTTCTTCCTGTGCAAAACCGCGTCTGCCTATCACCGCAACCGTACAGAGAGCAAAAATCTTCTCGGGTGTCTTCCATTTTTCCATATAATCGAGCGAATCCGCACCGACTATAAAATAGAGTTTCGCATCGTTATGGATTTTCTTCAGCTTTTCCAGCGTTTCCGCCGTATAACTGACGGCTTCCTCCTTTACTTCTATATCCGAAATCTCAAAATTCGGGATATCCGATATAGCAGCCAAAACCATAGAAAATCTGTCAATCGGTGATGCCTTGCCCTTTTCCTTATAATAAATTCTGCCCGTCGGAACAAAAATTATCTTTTCAAGGTCAAGGCTTTCAATGGCGCACTTTGCCATCTTAATATGTCCGATATGGGGAGGGTCAAAAGTCCCTCCCATTATACCAATCTTTTTCATATTTTAGTATGAAATTACCTTTCCTATTCCGTCAGAAATAAGCTTTGCTCTGCCGCCCTTTAATGTGGTCTTATAAAGAGTTGTGTTGTTGGTTTCACCCTCGGTCACTCTCTTTAAGAGAAGAACAGAGCCGTCCTTTTTAAGTCCGTATGCCGAAACGCCGTCATCAATCTGGCGGATTTTAGCCTTTTTGTTTACAGATTCAATTCTGCCGACTACATTATCAGAATTTACGTCCTTTGCATAAATTGCCCAGTCGCCCATTTTATCAAATGTAAAGGCGCCTGCCGCAACCCCGTCAGAAAGGGCAAGAGTTGTAGAATTGAGATATGAAACAAGGTTAACTGTGTTAAAGTCAGGGTTATAACCTGCCGCAAATCTTACAACAGCACCATCCGTTGAAACATCGCAAGAATATGCATCGTCAGAAATTCTCATTTCAGAGCCTGCATAGTCATTGATAACAGAGAGTGTAAAGAGAGCACCCCTCTTTGTTACGTTATCAAAACCACCGATGTAGGCAATTCTTGAAAAGTCATCGCTTGCATCAAATGCGATTATTCCGTCCTTCTTAACCGCAGCTGTATTTATTGCGGTAGCAACCGTCTGCGGATTGGGGGTAACAGTATTTACGAAATAGTAATCCGCCTTTTCACTCTCGTAAGCCTTTGAATAGATAACGGCACCGTCATCAATTCTCACCTTTATAATCTCTGTAACCTCGTCTGCAAGCTTGGTGTTGAGACCTGTTGTCAAATCAACACAGCTGAGTGTCTGGAAATTGTTTTTATAGTTGCTGTAAACCAGAGCGGTTTCGGTCTTCTTTGAAATAACAGGTGCAAGGTACGCCTTTTCCGCTATTGCCTTGGGACCCTCTGCGTCACTCTGCACATAAAGGTCATAGGTTTTCTTTTCTGTGTCATAATTCTTTGCATAGAAGTATGTGTTACTCTTGGGTGTTGTTCCAAATACAAATGCAACCTTTTCGTCAACACGCTTTGCGGGCGGGGCACCTTTTGCAAGGCTTATATAGCACAAATCGCCCGAATATGTTTCATCATCGAAGTTTCTTATATAGGTGACACTCTTGCAATCGTATGCAAGAGCAAAGTTGCCGGCAGATACTCCACTCTCAATCGCAACAGATTCTTTTTCAGACGGTGTGTAGAAGCAAAGCTCACCCTCGTCGCCGTCCTTGTCTGCGTTCTTTACATAGAGCACAGATGCACCGTCATTTCCGATACGGATGTCATAATATACATTCTGGTCAAGAACCTTTTTGCTCTTTTTTCTGCCGCTCTCGTAATATACGAGGTTTCCTGCACGGGTTTCCATATTCACATTCTCAAGGAAATAAATAACCGCGCCGTTATCCGATACGTGAACAAGGCTCTTTTCTGTAACAGCCTTCTCATCAGGAATTTTGGGGTCTGATGACTTTTTATAAGAATCATCGTCGTCATCGAGAATGGTTATAAAGTTCGAGCTGAGAAGCTCCATCTTGCCGTCATAGTATGAATAAAGCTCATTACCCTTGGTAAATACTGTCGGATATTCTACATCCTTATGTGCAAAATAAGCGAATATGTTTACAACTCCCACTATAAGCGCAACAACTAAAGCCACCACAACTGCGCCGAGCAGAATACCGATATGCGACTTCGGCTTCTTTTCTGAAACGGGGACTCTCTTCTCTCTTGCAGCACGCAAAGCACTCTGCTTTTTGCGCTCAGTCAGAGTAACTCTCTTTTTAGGAGATTTACCCCCTCCTGCCTTTCTGTTTTCACGGCGTTGCTGAGCGCGGAGAGCCGCCTCCTGCATTTCTTCGAGAGTGTATCGCGGCGCATCAGAGTCGCTTCTGCGTGACTTCTTCTGTTTGGGAAGCTCCGCCTTGGCTGATGCATCAATATCTTCTATAGCTTGCTTAATCTCGCCCGAATCCCTGAATGTAAGGGTATACTGCAAGTCAAAATCATAACTGTCCTTTTTAGGGTCAACCGAAGCGAATTTTCCGGTCTCGGGCTTTACAAAGGTAGATTTTTTTACCTCACCGGGAGCCACAGATACAGGTGTTTTGCAAAACGGGCATACCTCAATATGCTCGAGCAGGTTTACTCCGCATTTTGGACATTTCATTTTTTTCACTGCCTTTCTGTCGCAATCATAATAATTGCAAGATATCATATTATAAATTATTTTAACATATTTCTACATTAAATACAACCATATTTCAAAATTTTTTATTTAGACCGTCGGGGTAGCTCCTTAACAATCCGTTTTGGCGGAATGATACATATGTCATCCCTACAATCTATTTTTCAAATCTTCTATCATTCTTTTTTCGGCATCTGTCAGCTTTGCGCCCCTGAGCATCCCTCTGCGTTTTTGAAAAGTGGTCTCAATCGACATTCTTCTCTTCCACTCACAAATATTCTTGTGGTGTCCGCTGAGCAGAATTTCGGGCACTTTTTTGCCCCTCCATTCTTCAGGGCGTGTATATTGCGGATACTCCAAAAGTCCCGCAAAATGCGACTCTTCCGAAAAGGAATCCTCGCTTTTAAGCACCCCCGGGATAAGCCTTGCCGTTGCGTCAACAACCGCCATTGCGGCAATTTCTCCGCCCGTTAAAACAAAATCGCCTATGGATATTTCACAGTCGACAATTTCATCAAGAACACGCTGGTCAACACCCTCATAATGCCCGCAAAGAATAACAATGCGGTCAAATTTAGCAAGACGTTTTGCCGTGCTCTGCCTGAAGGTCTTACCCTGCGGTGACATATACACTGTAAAGGGCTTGTCCTCCCCCTCATTTAAAACGCTTTGGTACGCATCAAAAATCGGTTGTGCCTGCATAACCATACCCGTTCCGCCGCCGTAAGGGTAATCATCAACCTGTCTGTGCTTATTCGCCGCAAATTCTCTTATCTGTACGCAATTTACAGAGAGTAAACCCTTTTCCCTTGCTCTGCCGATTATGCTTGAACCGAGCACCGCCTCTATTACCTCGGGAAACAGTGTGAGTATATCAACCCTCATCATCCACCAAACCCTTCATAAGTGTTACGATTACATATCCTCCGTCTATATCAACTAGGTTTACCGCCTCGTCAATAACGGGAATTAAAATAGGCTTTTTACCCTCGCGCTTTACCTGATAGACATCGTTGCTGCCCGTTTTTATAACATCTTCAATAACACCGAGACGCTCACCGTCAGCGGTTTTAACCTCCAGACCTAAAAGGTCTGCAACGTAATAAGTACCCTCCGGCAGCTCTCCAAGGGCTTCGCGCGGTACAGTTACAACCTTGTTGCGAAAAAGCTCTGCTTTATTTATATTATCAATACCTTCAACGGCTACTATCTCACAGGTTTTGTGAAATCTGCTTCTTAAAACCTTGTATTTTTCGCCGTCAATGTAAATATATTCAAGCTCATTATAAATTTCGGGATCATCACACCACGGCTGGATTTTAAGCTCTCCGCGGATGCCATGGGTATTGACAATCTTACCTATTTCAAGTATATTCTGCTTCATAAAAATCTCCATAAAAATTATTAAAAAAAACAGCGCAAGGGAGACGTAAAGCCGCCTCCCTTATTTTAATCAGATAATATCAACAATGATTTTCTTGTTTTCATTACTTGCCGCTGCCTTCATAACAGTTCTGATTGCCTTGGCAATTCTTCCCTGTTTTCCGATAACCTTTCCCATATCATCCTGCGCAACGTGCAGCTGAAGAACAGTCGCAGTTTCCTTTTCAACAACAGAAACCTCAACCGACTCGGGATCGTTTACCATTGACTTTGCAATAAATTCCAAAAGCTCTTTCATTCCGGAACTTCCTTTCTGTTATATCGCTGTGCGATACTTAGATGATACCCTTTTCCTTAAGAAGACGCTTAACTGTATCTGTGGGCTGAGCGCCGTTGCCAATCCACTTCTGTACCTTTTCTGCGTCAAACTCGGTTGTAGCAGGGTCTGTCATAGGATTGTATGTTCCTACCTGTTCGATAAATCTGCCGTCACGGGGATATCTCGAATCAGCTACTACCACACGATAAAAGGGTGCGCGCTTTGCGCCCATTCTCTTTAAACGAATCTTTACTGCCATCTTAAATGTACCTCCAAAAATTTTATATATAGTTTAATTATTTTTCAAAATTTACATAAAACCGCCAAGCTTACCGAAAAGACCGCCTCGACGCTTGCCCTTTTTACCGCCCATACTGCCCGAGAGCTGCTTCATCATCTTCTGCATCTGCTCAAACTGTTTGACAAGGGCGTTTACCTCCGCAACGGTTGTTCCGCTGCCTCTGGCAATCCTCTCTTTTCGGGACGGAGTCAGTTTATCCGTAAGGTCCCTCTCCTTCTGCGTCATCGAGGTTATCATCGCCTCGATATGCTTCATTCGCTTCTCGTCAACCTGAACGTTCTTAAGAGCGCCCGCATTCATACCAGGAAGCATCGAGAGGATATCCTGCATAGAACCCATATTCTTCATCTGATCCATCTGGTCTAAAAAGTCAGAGAATGTAAACCGCTGTGTGCGGAGCTTTTTCTCAAGCTCCTCTGCCTTTTTCATATCAAGCGCCTGCTCCGCCTTTTCGATAAGACTGAGCATATCGCCCATACCTAAAATTCGCGATGCCATTCTGTCAGGGTGGAAAATCTCCAAGTCTGTAAGCTTTTCGCCCATACCGCAGAACTTAATCGGCTTATTGGTGACCGCACGGACAGAAAGTGCCGCACCGCCTCTTGCGTCGCCGTCAAGCTTTGTTAAAACAACGCCGCTTATTTCAAGCTCATTATTAAAAGTCTCTGCAACATTTACTGCATCCTGACCTGTCATTGCATCAACAACGAGCAAAATTTCGGTCGGGTTTACTTCCGCAGAGATTTCTTTAAGCTCATCCATCAGGGCTTCGTCTATATGAAGACGTCCCGCAGTATCTATAATAAGTACATCGTTTGAATACTTAAGTGCGTGAGAGAGACCCTGCTTTGCAATTCCCACGGCGTCTGTGCTTCCCTCTACCGCAAAAACGGGGAGGTCAAGCTTTTCGCCGACTACCTGAAGCTGTTTAACCGCCGCAGGCCTGTAAACGTCACAAGCGCACAAAAGCGGACGCTTGCCCTGTTTTTTCAAAATACCGCCGAGCTTTGCTGCGGTAGTAGTTTTACCCGCACCCTGAAGACCCGCCATCATTATAACGGTAGGTGGCTTTGACGCGATTTCAAGCTTCGCCTCACCGCCGCCCATAAGTTCAACAAGCTCTTCATTAACTATTTTTATTACTTGCTGGGCAGGGGTAAGAGATTCCATAACCTCGGCACCCATCGCCCTCTCTGTAACCTGTTTTACAAAATCCTTTACAACCCTGAAGTTAACGTCAGCTTCCAAAAGTGCAAGCTTAACCTCGCGCATTGCTTCTTTTAAATCCTTTTCGCTGACCTTACCCTTACCGCGAAGCTTCTTAAAGGTACTTTGCAATTTATCAGATAAGCTTTCAAAAGCCACACCAACACCACCTTTTAAAAAGTGCTATTCCTCGTTAATTTCGCCGATAGTAATCAAAATTTCATTTATCTTGTGCTTGATGTCATCTGAAAGAAACCGCACATTCGGGGATTTTTCTATTTCGCGGATAATATCGTCAATTCTCTCAAGCCTTTGCTTTATGCCGAGAAACTTCTTCACAAGGCCGAGTCGGCTCTCCATATCGCGCATACTCTTTTCTGCACGCATAATATTATCCCGAACCCCCTGACGTGTAATGTCCAGATGTTCGCTGATTTCGGACAGGGATAAATCCTCATTATAATAGAGGTCAACACATTCTATCTGCCGCTCTGTCAGCATATTTTTGTAAAATGCGAAGAGCAGACTAACCTGAACATTTTTTTCCACAATTATCACTCCGACAAGCAAATACCTGTAAAGCGTTTGAACTTTACAGGTATTCATTATAACCAAGTATTTATGTTTTGTCAAGGGTTTTTGGAGATATTTTTTTGATTTTAAAATTGCTACCCGAAAATTTGAGTGCAGCCAAGGTAGGTGTTTGCAATCTCTGTAAATCTTTATCAGCGACTCGCTCTGAAAACCGCGTGCACTATCGCGTGCCTGCGTCACGGCGACTGCGAAATAAATTCGGGTGAAATATCTGATATCTTGTTCGGGAGCGTTGATGGGGGTGTCGGGGTGCCCCCGACTGTGTTTTGGTTACTTTTGCACAAGCAAAAGTGACAATTGGTTAACCGCCTACGGTTTGATATGACATATGTATTTATAAAAAATCAAAAATTTTATTTATCCAATGCCAAGCCCGATTCCGCCCAAGCCGAGCCGCGGGGCGGCAATGTAAAATTTTTGATTTTAGCCTCCCGATTTGGCCCCCTTGCCTAAAGGGCGCAAATTGCCCTCAAGGGGAAGGCAGCCGGTCCCTACAATCATATACTTTTTATCCTACTTTGTTTATCGCATTTTGCGGGCATTTGCTTGCACAAATTCCGCAATTTACACATTTGCTCGGGTCGATTACCGCAATATTATCCTTAACCACAATTGCATCTTTTGGGCAATTCTTTGCACATATTCCGCATCCTATACAGCCGACAGAGCAGTCACGTCTTGTAATCTTGCCCTTTTCGACCGACTTACACGTAATAACATATTTGGATTTTGCGGGCAGAATTTTAATTATTTTCTTGGGGCATTCCCTTGCGCATGCACCGCAGGCAACACACTTTTCCTCATCCACTACCGCAACGCCTGTCTCTACCGAGATAGCGTCAAACTGACAAACCGCCACGCAAGAGCCAAAACCAAGACACCCGTGGGCGCACATCTTCTCGCCGCCGCCGAGTCTTGCCGCACTGTAACAATCCCTCGGTCCGTCGAAAATATATTTCTGTACCGCTTTTTCGGGCGTTCCCGCACAGAATACTCTTGCTACCATCTTTTCTTTTTCTTCAGGCTCTACACCCATAATTTCTGCAATTTTTGCAGAGACCGCATCTCCGCCGACGGGGCACATATTTGTCCTTGCGCCGCCGACTATTGCATTTGCATAGGCACCGCATCCTGCATATCCGCAACCGCCACAGTTTGCACCGGGCAGAACCTCTGTTATCTGCGGAACTCTCTCGTCTGTTTTTACCTCAAAAATCTTCGAAGCAACTCCAAGGAGCACGCCAAAGATGACTCCCATTCCGCCGATAATGATAACCGCTGTTAAAATCTGCATCACCTATACCTCCTTAAAACGAAAGTCCCGAGAAGCCGAGAAAAGCAATCGAAAGCAGAGCCGCTGACACAAGCACTATCGGCATTCCCTTTAAAAATCCGGGGATATCCGAGCTTTCAAGCCGCTCTCTTACACCTGCGAAAAGCACAATCGCAAGGGTAAAGCCTATTCCCGCTGATGTTCCATATACAATCGAGCGCAGAAAACTCATTTCCATACCGCCAAACTTTGTGATGTTCTGGATTGCTACACCTAGAACTGCGCAGTTTGTAGTGATAAGGGGCAGATAAACGCCCAGAGAATTATAGAGCGCAGGGATTGACTTTTGCAAAAACATCTCTACAAACTGAACAAGAACCGCAATTACGAGGATAAATGCAATCGTCTGCATATACTCAATTTCAAAGGGTACGAGCAGATATTCCTGAACCGCCCACGTAAGTGCCGAGGCACAGAGCATAACGAATATTACTGCAAACCCCATACCTGTTGCGGTTTCTACCTTTTTTGAAACGCCAAGAAAGGGGCATATTCCCAAAAACTGAACCAATACAAAGTTGTTTATAAGTATCGCACCGACGCTTATAATCAAAAGTTCACTAATCATTGTCTGCCGCCTCCTTTTGTTTGCTCATCTTTTTTGTTATCGAATTGATTACGGCAAGCAAAATACCGAGAGTTAAAAATGCACCGGGCGGAAGTATCATAACAGATGCCGGCTGAAAACTATCCCCGAACAACCCGATGCCCGCAAAGGTTCCCGCTCCTAAAATTTCGCGAACCGAGGCTATCAGTGTAAGTGCAATCGTAAAACCAAGTCCCATTCCCACGCCGTCGAGCGCAGATGCCAAAACTCCGTTTTTAGATGCAAAAGCCTCCGCTCTGCCGAGGATTATGCAGTTTACAACTATAAGCGGAATGTAAATACCAAGACTCTGTGAAAGGCTCGGCAGATACGCCTTTAAAAGCATCTCTACTATCGTTACAAAGCCTGCAATTATTACTACATATGATGCAATTCTTATCTTATTCGGTATGAATTTTCGCAAAAGCGATATAACAATATTCGAGCAAATAAGAACTGCCGTGGTCGAAAGTCCCATTCCTATACCATTTACTACCCCTGTTGTTACGGCGAGAGTTGGACACATACCAAGCATAAGAACAAACGTTGGGTTTTCTTTTAAAAGTCCGTTAAACAACGCCCCTATGGCGCTACCGCTCTTATTACTCATTTGCTCCATCTCCTTCCGCCACCGCAAGAGCCAGATTTACGGCTTTTGTTACCGCCTTTGAGGTAACCGTTGCGCCCGATATCGCTGAAATTGAATTATCCTCTGCGCTTCCGCCGTTATTCTTCTCTACACTAATTCCTGATTTGAGTCCGATGTATCTGTCGGTAAATGCCTTATCCGACGCCTTTGCACCAAGACCTGCAGTCTCGCTCATCGACATTATCTTTACATAATTTACAGTAAAGTCTTCGTTTATGCCGACCATAACCTTTATATCTCCGCCATAACCCTCAGAGCAGATTGTTGTTACCACATAGCCATTGTCTGCCTTATAAAAAGAGTCCAAAACTACGCCCGTTAAATCGGTTGTAAACGAAAAATTCTCAACCCTTTCAAAGTTTCCGCCATTTGGCAGAACCTCTGTCATTGATTTTACGAATACCTTTTCGTCATTTTCTGCTATACGAGGCGCTGTCACAGAATTTACAAGAGCCAAAAGTCCCGCAACTATAACGCAGATAAGGCACAATTTAATCATAAGTACAAGGGTTTCTTTTGTCGCACTTTTACTCATCTTACGCCACCCCTTTCTTTTTGCCTGCACCGAAGCGTCTCGGCGAGGTAACTTTATCAATAAGGGGGGTTACGATATTCATAAGCAGTATTGAATAAGAAACACCCTCGGGGTATCCGCCCCATACTCTGATTACAACTGTGATAATTCCGCAACCGAGTGCAAAAATAATTTCGCCCAGCGGAGTTGTCGGAGTTGTAGTATAATCTGTCGCCATAAAGCAGGCGCCGAGCATAAGACCGCCCGATAAAATATAGTAGAGCCAATCCCCGCTGCATATTCCGTCGCTTCCCGCAAATAGCCATCCGCCTACTGCAACTGTCGCTATAAAAATAAGCGGAATTCTTATGCGGATAACCTTTCTGATAATCAGATAAACCGCACCTATCAGTATGGCAAGAGCCGATGTTTCGCCTATACATCCGCCGTGATTGCCGAGGAAAAGCGTCATATAAGAAAATTCACCTGTTCCCTCTGCCAGAGCCACAAGCGGAGTCGCCGACGACAGAGCATCAGGCGCACCAAAGAGCGGAAGCATAGTGCCCGCCTCGTACCAGGTGGTCATAGCGAGCGCCCATGATGCAAGCAAAAACGCTCTCGCCGCGAGTGCGGGGTTCATAAAATTATGACCTATTCCGCCGAAAAACTGCTTTACAATAATTATCGCAAAAACCGAGCCTATAACCGCCATCCAAAGAGGAACCGATGCAGGCAGATTGAAAGCAAGCAGCATTCCCGTAACGATTGCACTTAAATCCCCCGTTGTGTTCGGTTTTTTAAGTGCCTTTGCCCATATGTACTCGGATGCAATGCACGCAAAAACGCATATAAGTGTCACAATAAGCGCCCTCATACCAAACACAATAACTCCTGCAACAAGAGCGGGGATAAGTGCGATTATAACATCAAGCATTATTCCTGTCACTGTACTTTTGCCTGCAATGTGCGGCGAATGTGATACAATCAATTTTTCGTTCATAGCTTATCCTCCTATTTTGCGCCTGTCGGGACTTCGCGCATTTTAACCTTGGCAACTCTTATCTGCTGCACCTGTCTGCGCTTTGAGGGGCAAACATATGCACAGCTTCCGCATTCCATACAATCGTTTATGTTAAGCTTTGTCATTGCCTCTCTGTCGCCCATTCTTGCCGCCATATCGAGAAGATTGGGACGAAGACCCATCGGGCATACATAGACACACTTTCCGCATCTTATGCACGCAGACTCAGTATCAAGGCGTGCTGATTTTTCAGACATAACCAATATTCCCGATGTTCCTTTTATTACGGGTACGTTTATATCGGCTACCGCCGTTCCCATCATCGGTCCGCCCATAATAATCTTTCCCGCCTCTTTTGAAAGTCCGCCTGACTGCTCAATTATATGTGAAAAAGGTGTTCCTATCCTCACGCTGCAGTTCATAGGATTTGAAACAGCGTCACCGCCGAGTGTTACTATTCTGTGGGTAACTGCAAGTCCCGATATCACGGCTCTGCAAATTGAGGCACAGGTATCAATATTATTGACAATGCAACCCGATTGCCACGGCAGAGTTCCGGACATAAGAGAGCGTCCCGAAATCGCCTTTATAAGCTGCTTCTCCGCGCCTTGCGGATACTTTGTTTTAAGCGTCACTATATGTATTTTCTTATCGGTGACCTCTTTAGCCTTTGCCCGCATCACAGCAATTGCATCCTTTTTATTATCCTCTATTCCTATATATCCGTCGTTTAAGCCGAATATGTGCATAAGAATACAAAGACCCGTTATAATCTCATCGGGATGCTCGAGCATCTCTCTGTGGTCGGAGGTAAGATAAGGCTCACACTCTGCGCCGTTTATTATTACATAGTCAATCTTTGCTTCATCAGGAACAGAAAGCTTAACGTGGGTCGGGAAAGTCGCTCCCCCCATTCCAACTATTCCTGCATTTTTAATAATCTCTATAAGCTCCTTGGGAGATTTTTGAGTATAGTCTCCGCCCCATCCGTCAGGGAGAAGTGCAATCTCGTCAAGTCCGTCGTTTTTAACGATGATACTCTCTGTCATTATTCCGTTTGGAGCCAGTCTCTTTTCAATCGCGGTAACAATACCCGAAACCGATGAATGAATATTCGCAGAAACAAACCCGTCCGCCTCGGCAATTACCTGCCCCATAAGAACCCTGTCACCTACATTAACGCAAGCTTTCGCAGGCGCACCTATATGCTGAGAGAGAGGAAAAACCAATTCCTCAGGCGGAGCGATTGCCTTAACCGTTTTATTTGATGTTTCGTCTTTGTGTCCGCCCGGATGTATCCCTCCGTGAAATGTTTTCATGATTTGACCACCTTTCCTATGAAAGACAATAAGATAGTTTAATAAATAAATTATACATTTTTCTGCCCATTATGTCAAGAAAATGTCTAATCCCCCGAATTAGTTGTTTTGCCAAATAATACATAATTTTCCATTTTCAACTTTCCATTTTCCATTTGAAAAAACACTTGCTATTTCATAGGTTTAATAGTATAATATATAAGTATGATTTCGTTTTGGAAATCATAGCTTATTTTTAAAAACTATAAAGGATAGATTTAAATATGAAAAAGACAATACAAACTCTGCCGCTTCTCCCGCTCCGCGGGATAACGGTTTTTCCCGGGATGGTTCTCCACTTTGACGTGGGGCGCCCCCGTTCTATCGCCGCGGTGCGCCGCGCGATGCAGGGGGACAAGCTTATTTTCCTCTGCTATCAGAATGACATTAATATTGAAAATCCCGATTTTGACGACCTTGCCGATGTCGGCACTATCGCCGAAATCCACCAGATACTCAACCTTCCTGACGGGAATGTGCGTATTCTCACCGAGGGTATTACAAGGGGCGGAATTTGCAGATATTCTGCTCTTGACACCTATACCGAGGTTGACGTTGTCCGTCTTGACGATGTCTACGGCGAAGAAACCGAGGCAGAGCTTCAGGTTCTTATGCGCCGTGCCACCCACGTTGCCGAAGATTTTATGGAGCTTTGCGACAGACTCTCTGCCGAGGCGGTATCTTCTCTCCTTTCGGTTGAAGAACCTGGCGAGCTTGCCGATATTATTATGTCGAACTTCCCGATAAAGCCTCAGGACAAGCAGTCCGTCCTCGATATCTTAAACGTCAAGGACAGACTTGAGCGTCTTATTGAAATCCTCTCGGCTGAAATTGAGGTTTTATCTCTCGAAAAAGAGATAATGAACAAGGTGCAGAAAAATCTTGACAGGCATCAGCGTGACTATATGCTCCGCGAAAAGCTTCACGTTATCCACGCAGAGCTTGGCGACGATGATGAAGCCACCGCTGATATAAAAAAATATAAGGCACAGTTAGACGGCCGAAACATTTCCAAAGAAACTTTGGAAAAGCTCGACGAAGAGTTTGAGCGACTACGCCGTACAAACCCAAATTCGCAGGAATATGGCGTATTGCAGAACTATATCGAAACTGTAATTTCGCTCCCATGGGGTGTATATACTCAAGATAAATGCGATATTTCCGCTGCGGCGAAAATCCTTGACCGCGACCATTTCGGTCTTTCCAAGGTTAAGGAGCGTATTCTTGAATATATTTCTGTACGCAGCCTTGGCGGAAAACCAAACGGCAGTATTATCTGTCTTGTGGGTCCCCCAGGTACAGGTAAGACCTCAATCGCACGTTCTCTTGCCGAAGCGCTCGGCAGAGAATATGTCAGAATAAGTCTTGGCGGTGTGAGAAACGAATCCGAAATCAGAGGTCACAGAAAGACATATGTCGGTGCTATGCCCGGCCGTATAATCGATGGCCTTAAAAAAGCGGGCACATGCAACCCTCTTATGCTTTTTGATGAAATTGATAAAATGTCCCATGACAGTGTTGCGGGCGACCCCTCCTCTGCTATGCTCGAGGTACTTGACCCTGAACAGAACAAAAATTTCCGCGACCACTTTGTTGAGCTTCCGTTTGATTTATCGGATGTATTATTTGTTACCACAGCGAACAGTCTTGACACTATCCCACGACCTTTGCTCGACAGAATGGATGTTATCGAGGTTGAGGGTTACACCCCCGACGAAAAGCTCGCTATTGCGAAGAAATATCTTATGCCCAAACAAAGAAAGCTGCACGGGCTTTCTGCCTCGCTCCTGAAATTCTCCCCGTCTTCGTATCCTGATATAATCAATGGATATACGAGGGAATCCGGCGTGCGTGAGCTTGAGCGAAAGATTGCAGCAATTTGCAGAAAGACGGCAAAGAAGATTTCAGAGGGCGAATGTGAATTTGTTTCGGTAACGCAGAGTTCTCTTCCCTCACTTCTCGGCAAGCCAATATATCATACGGATAAAGCCGAAGAGAGCGACAATGTCGGCGTTGTTTGCGGTCTTGCGTGGACAAGCGTCGGCGGTGACATTCTTCTTATTGAGGTAAACACAATGCCGGGCAGTGGCAAGCTGGAGATTACGGGTAATCTTGGCGATGTTATGAAGGAATCTGCAAAGGCGGCGCTCAGCTATGTGCGTGCCAACGCCTTGAAGCTTGGCATAAAGAACGACTTTTACAAAAAGACAGATATTCATATTCATGTTCCCGAGGGGGCAGTTCCAAAAGATGGTCCCTCTGCGGGAATAACCATTACAACTGCACTTGTTTCTGCCCTTACGGGCAGAGCGGTCAACCACAGAGTTGCCATGACGGGCGAGGTTACTCTGCGCGGCAGAGTTCTTCCTATCGGCGGTCTTAAAGAAAAGACTCTTGCCGCTCTCCGTGCGGGGATTAAAAAGATAGTAATTCCTTTTGAGAACAAGCGCGACTTCGATGAACTTCCCGATGTTGTGCGTGAGAATATCACCTTTGTTTTCGCAAAGGATATGAGCACAGTTCTCGGTGAGGCACTTCCCGAGCCTATCGATATGCAGAGCGGAAACGCTCAAAACACATCTGCGTATATAGAAAACGGCTCTATTCACACCGAAACGTCATTGTATACACCGAGCATAAACTAAAGAGGTGTTAACTTATGGAATACATTGATGCTAAATTTCTAGCTACTGCGGTAAAACCCGAGCAATACCCCGACACCTTTGTTCCCGAAATTGCTTTCGTGGGACGCTCAAACGTGGGTAAATCCTCGCTTATAAATTGCCTTACAAACCGAACTAAGCTTGCCAGAACAAGCAGTTCGCCCGGCAAGACCGCAACCATTAACTTTTATGAAATAGCGGACAGCTACCGCCTTGTTGACCTTCCCGGTTACGGATACGCAAAGGTTTCCAAGCAGGAGCAGGAACGCTGGGCAAAAATGATTGAAACATATTTAAGCGACAGATATAATCTCGTTCAGGTGGTTCAGCTTGTAGACGCAAGACATAAACCAACCCGTGACGATATTACGATGATTGAATGGATTAAAAGCTTTGGCTACAAGCCTGTTGTTGTTGCAACCAAGCTTGACAAGCTAAAGAAATCGCAAATCGAGCCAAACCTCACGCAGATTTATGAGGTTTTAGGTCTTGACGAAGATGCTATCCTCTTCCCATTCTCATCGGAGACCCGAGAGGGCAAGGAAGAAATTCTCGAATTTTTTAACCAGATAACAAAATAAACTGCAAAGGAGCACCTTTAAATGATTAACAAACCACGAGGCACAGAGGATATTCTGCCGGCCGATACACCGCTTTGGCGTAAGATTGAGCAGACTGCCCACGATGTGTGCAAAACCTTTGGCTTTTCAGAAATACGAACTCCCGTTTTTGAGGACACCTCACTTTTTCAGCGAGGTGTGGGCGATACAACCGATGTTGTTCAAAAGGAAATGTATACCTTCGAGGATAAGGGCGGCAGAAGCATTACACTTCGCCCTGAGGGAACAGCCTCTCTTGCGAGAAGCTTTATCGAGAATTCTCTCTATGCAAATCCTCAACCCACCAAGCTTTACTACCTTATTTCGTGCTACCGCTACGAAAAACCGCAATCGGGAAGACTCCGAGAGTTTCATCAGTTCGGCATCGAATGCTTCGGCGGAACATCTGACGCAACCGATGCAGAGGTTATAAGCCTTGCTCTTACTTTCTTTGAAAAGCTCGGTATTAATGACTTAAAACTCAACCTTAACTCTATCGGCTGCCCCGTTTGCAAAAAGGAGTACAACGAAAAGCTCCGCGCATACTTTGAGGGCTACAGGGATGAGCTTTGCGAAACCTGCAAAAACCGTCTTGAGAAAAACCCGATGCGAATTATCGATTGCAAATCCGAGGTTTGCTCTCACATTGCAGAGGATGCCCCGAAAATGATTGACAACCTCTGTGAGACCTGTAAAAATCATTTTGACAAGACAACCGCATACCTTGACTCTGTGGGTATCGAATATGAGATAAACCCCAACATTGTTCGTGGTCTTGACTACTACACAAGAACTGTTTTTGAGATTACCTCTGATGCACTCGGCGCTCAATCAACCGTTTGCGGAGGCGGACGCTACAACGGACTTGTAGAAGAGCTTGGCGGCAAGGCTACCGAGGGTATCGGCTTTGCGGTCGGCATCGAACGCCTTGTTATGATTATGAAGGCACAGGGTCTTGCAGACGGCGAAGCTTTTGCCCCCGATATTTTCGTGGCGGCAATCGGTGACAGTGCCGATATAGCTGCACAAAAGCTCGTTCACAGTTTAAGGCTCAATGGTCTTGCGGCAGAGCGAGATTTGTGCGAGAGAAGCGTCAAGGCCCAAATGAAATTTGCAAACAAGCTTGGCTCACGCTTTAGCATTGTTCTCGGCGACGATGAGATTACAGAGGGCAGAGCTGATTTAAAGAATATGTCAACCGGCGAGGTTACATCTGTTAATCTTAATGCAGACGAAATTTCCGCTATTATTACACAAGGGAGATAAAATATATGAAATTTGAAACACTTGCAGGACTTACCCGCACACATATGTGCGGAACACTTACAAAAGAAAACAACGGCGAGAGCGTTACCCTCTGCGGATGGGTTGCAAGAAACCGCCGCCTTGGCGGTCTTGATTTCGTTACACTTCGTGACCGAAGCGGAATTGTTCAGCTTTCCTTTAACGATGAGACCGACCCCGCCGTTTTTGAAAAGGCGACTTCACTTAAAAGCGAGTATGTTATCGCAGTTTGCGGAACTGTTGCTCTTCGCACCGAGAATAACATCAATCCCGATATGGCAACGGGCGAGATTGAGGTTCTTGTTTCAGAGCTTCGTGTTCTAAACGGCGCAGAAACAACTCCGTTTTATATTGAAGAGGGTATCGACACAAACGATGCTCTGCGTCTTAAGTATAGATACCTTGATATAAGACGCCCTGATATGCAGAAAAATATGATACTTCGTCACAAGGTTGCAAAGGTTGCCCGTGACTACTTTGACGAGAACGGCTTTTTGGAAATCGAGACACCAATCCTCACAAAGAGTACCCCCGAGGGTGCAAGAGATTATCTCGTTCCCAGCCGTGTTCATCCCGGAAACTTCTATGCACTCCCCCAGTCACCGCAGATTTATAAACAGCTTTTGATGCTCGGCGGCTACGACAGATATTTCCAGATTGCAAAGTGCTTCCGTGATGAAGATTTGAGAGCAGACCGTCAGCCTGAATTTACCCAGATAGATATGGAGCTTTCATTCATTGATGTTGATACAATAATTTCTATTAACGAGGGCTTTATCAAACGTCTCTTTAAAGAGGTTATGAACATGGATGTAGAAACTCCCTTCCTCCGCCTGCCCTATCGCGAGGCGATGGAGCGTTTCGGTTCTGACAAGCCTGACACAAGATTCGGTATGGAATTTATCAATATATCAGACGAGGTTAAGGATTGCGGCTTTAAAGTCTTTACTGACGCAGTTTCAAACGGCGGAAGTGTCCGTTGTATCGTAGCAGAGGGTCTTGGCGAAAAGATGACACGAAAGACTCTTGACTCACTCGGCGAATATGTAAAGACTTACAGAGCAAAGGGTATGGCGTGGATTGTTGTTGAAGATGGCGGTCTTCGTTCACAGATTACAAAATTCCTTTCAGAAGATGAGGTTTCTGCTATCCTTGCAAAGACAGGTGCAAAGGTAGGCGATGCAATCCTTATAATTGCCGATAAGGACAAGGTTGTATACGATGCTCTCGGCAACCTCCGTCTTGAAGTTGCAAGACGCTTTGACTTAATCGACAAGAATAAGTTTAACTTCCTTTGGGTGACAGAGTTCCCCCTCCTTGAATACTCCGAAGAAGATAACAGATATGTCGCTATGCACCACCCCTTTACTCATCCATTTGATGAGGATATTGAAAAGCTTGAAACAAATCCCGGTGAGGTTCGTGCAAAGGCATATGACATCATTCTCAACGGAACAGAAATCGGCGGCGGAAGCCTTCGTATTTTCAATTCAGAGCTTCAGGAAAAGATGTTCTCCGCTCTCGGCTTCACTCATGAAGAGGCTTGGGACAGATTTGGTTTCCTTATGGAAGCGTTCAAGTACGGAACTCCTCCTCACGGCGGACTTGCCTATGGTCTTGACAGACTCGTTATGATTATGGCAGGTTGCGACAGTATCCGTGATGTAATCGCATTCCCGAAGGTTCAGAACGCATCAGAACTTATGATGAGCTCGCCCGACAAGGTTGACGCAAAGCAGCTTGAGGATTTGTCGATTGCAGTTACCAAGGTTGCCGACGTTGAACCCGAAGTTTAATAAATTTGAAAGGATTGATACAGATGACAAATGTATTTGATACTCTTAAAGCAAGAGGTCTGATTGCACAGACAACACACGAGGATGAAATCCGTAAAATCCTCGGCGAAGAGAAAATAACTTTTTATATCGGCTTTGACCCCACCGCAGACAGTCTGCACATCGGTCACTTTATGCAGCTTATCGTTATGAAGCATATGCAAAACGCAGGCCACAGGCCGATTATTCTTCTCGGTGGCGGCACAACAATGGTTGGCGACCCCACAGGCAAAACCGATATGCGTCCTATGATTACGCAGGATATTATCCAGAAGAATGCGGACAACTTTAAGGTTCAGATGTCAAAGTTCATCGACTTTGAAGATGACAAGGCAATTATGGTTAACAATGCAGATTGGCTCCTCTCACTTAATTATGTTGATTTTCTGCGTGAGATTGGCGTGCATTTCTCGGTTAACAGAATGCTCTCTGCCGAGTGCTTTAAAACACGTATGGAAAAGGGTCTTACCTTCCTTGAATTTAACTATATGCTGATGCAGGGTTATGACTTTTACAAGCTCAACAAGGATTACGGTTGTCTTATGGAATTCGGTGGCGATGACCAGTGGGCAAACATTCTCGGCGGTATTGAGCTTATCCGTCGTAAAGAGGGTAAGCAGGCATACGGAATGACCTTTACTCTTCTTACTACATCCGAGGGTAAAAAGATGGGTAAAACCGAAAAGGGTGCACTCTGGCTCGACCCCGAAAAAGTATCTCCTTATGAGTTCTATCAGTATTGGAGAAATGTTGATGATAAAGACGTTATAAGACTTATGAAGCTTGTAACCTTTGTTCCCCTCGAAGAAATTGCAGAGTACGAAAAGCTCGAGGGTCAGGAACTTAACAAGGTTAAGTGCCGTCTCGCTTACGAGGTAACACGTATGGTTCACGGCGAAGAAGAGGCAAAGAAGGCAAACGATGCCGCAACCGCAATCTTCGCAGGCGGAAATGATACATCTAATATGCCCTCGTTTGAGGTAGGCGCAGATGCTTATACCGCGGGTGTAAATGTTCTTGATATGCTCGTTGAAACTAACCTCTGCCCCTCAAAGAGCGAGGCACGCCGACTTGTTCAGCAGAACGGTCTTACAATAAACGGCGACAAAGTAACTGATGTTTCCGCAACTATTGATATGTCTTTCTTTAAAGATGGCGAAATGGTTGTTAAAAAGGGAAAAAAGACATTCTTAAAGGTTGTTGTAAAATAGAATAGATAAAGAGAAAACGCCGCAAACGCGGCGTTTTTTGTCGTGTATAAATAATTGCGGAACGTCGAGGACGCCGTCCCTCACTATAAGGGCTAGATGGTTAGTTGCCACATAGGCTCCCTTGCCTAAAGGGGGCTGTCAACGAAGTTGACTGGGGGATTCGTGGGAGGTGTCAGTCGCAGACTGACGAAGGGATTCTTTCACTGTAATATCTATATATTGACAAACTCCATCAAAGTTTCTATTTACTTCATTATTTGGTATCCTGATAACTGTTAGATTTCGGTCTTCAATTCTCGTTGCCCTGATTTTATCTTTTATATGTTTTCTCTCCATATTGAATCCCCTCGCCACTTCGTGGCCCTCTCCCCTTTAGGCAAGGGGCGCTTTTCTCCACCACCTTCGGTGGTCCCTGTCTCGCCTGCCGGCTCGGTCGGCGATAAACGCTTGCCACCGGCAAGCATCGCCCCTTTAAGCAAGAGAGGCTTTTTTGATTTCTGCTTTTTTCGATATATCCATATTGCGACGCATAAGGTTTAGATGCAAACCTTTATAGCGATATACTCACTTAGTTCGTGCGATATATTTTCGCTCTGTTCAAATGCGATATAACTCCGCTTTGCTCCGTTGCGATATGATATAAATTCCTTTTTCTCGTCCCGAAGGGACATATCGCACCTTTAGGTATATAGCATCCCCAAGGATATATCGCAAATTCCGTCAGGAATTTATATCGCTGCGGTGCTTATGCAACGCAATTACTCGTGTCAAGTCAGGAGAACAGTGAATAATAGGACCTACTATTTTTCCCTTAACTTTTCACTGCATTTTTTCTGAACAAAATCCATTAGAACCCGCGAGAATACTGGATTTTCCCACATCCGATAGTATATGTAAATATCAAAATCGGCAAACTAATGTATTAAATTTTATACTTAGCTAATATATAGAAATATTTGCTAAACTTTTACTTTAATCAGCACTAATATCGAATCTTACTCATAATTTGCTCGCGTGCTTTTTCAAATTCTTCTTCTGTAATAATACCTTTTTCACGATATGTACTGATTTTTTCAATTTTTTTATAGCACTTAATTTTATAAGTTTGTGTAGCATGATATTTGCCAATAATTATTTTTGTTAATAGCCTTATTAACCTATATAATTCACATAACAATACCCATAATGCAAAAATAAATGTTACAATAAACTCGTGCTCATACCCCTCGCAACAAGCAAAAAATATTACTGGTAAAACACATATATTAATGAGCGAAACTATGGCTCCCATTTTCCAAACAAAAATCCGAATCAATGTTAGGAGTATAATAAACACTCCACAGTATATAATTATCTCTTGTGAGTTATGATGCCATTTCGGCAAGTTCAAACTCAAAACTACTGAAATTATTAACAAAAAAATATTTATTATATCTAATATTAATGTCCTTTTTCTATTATGTAGTATCACTTTTTGTTCTGTTTCACTTGATTTATGGTTATTTTTGTTTGAAACTTCTTCATTCTCGCCTTCTTCATCTTCATTTGAGCAACTTTCATATTTGGCATCAAACACACCTCTATCATCTAATTTTCTAATGCCTGCCGAAGAGAATAGCCATGTCCACAACACATAAGGTCCGCCCGATGATTTACTGCCAAATGCTATAAATGCAATCATGACAAGTAAATTGACGCCATAACACAACAATGTAAACTTCTTTTTTGAAATTTGCTTTTTTCTAACTCTCGAAAAAATCAAAGGAAACGCACCATAGGCTAACATAGTAATTACAAGAGAAATCACAAGAACGGGAATATATACGATAGGTCCTTGCGTAAATAAATCATAATAGTACATTAATCATACCCCTTTTCTTTCGTACTTTTATATTAATTTTATATACTTAACACAAGCTAAAACACAACTCTATTGCATTTTTTTACAAACAACATCTTTTGAAATTTTCTCCCAGTTCTGTTAACTCAAGTCTATATCTTTTAATTTTTATATTTCCGTCGCATCCTGCTTCCGCAACTTTGTAATACCAGTGTTCCTTAAAATTAGCATAGTCATAAGAAAGTTCTATTATTTCGCTATTTAGACGCAGAATCCCTAATCGTATTAAATTATCAATTGACTGTGTGAAACATAATTCATCATTTTGATTAAATGAATGAGAACACTCACTTAAATCAATTACCAAATGACGATAAGGAGTAACCGTGTTGTCTGAATTTTCAGAAAAAAATTTCACGCAGGGTAATGTCTTTTTTTGCACAAAAAGTTGCAACAATTTCGCATCCATTGAAGATAATTGCTTTATCATTTCAGGAAATGATGGATGAACTAATTGTTCTGTTTCTTCATCACAAGAAGAAGCTATCAATTCAGCAAACATCTTTCTAAAATCTTTATCTTCAATATAAAATTTGCTAGCCTCAATTGCAGGACCTACAATTCGAATCTGAGGTTCTATAAGATTTTCTTCTTTCCTTCGTCTAATAGCTTCCTCTATTTCTTCTTTATATTCAATTAAATAAATTTCTCTTTTAATCGCTTGTTTCTGTCCCCAATAACCTAACCAACCCATCACTCCATCTACCAACAATCCTAAATTATCTCCAATGCTTTTAGATGTTGGGTGTAAGACATCCTTTGCAACATCTTTTCCTATTTCAATAGTTGCTTTTATAATTTCTTCATTGCACATATTATCCGTCATGCATCACACCTCTTTTGTAGTTTTATTTTGTATCATTCGACAAAGTTCGTGTCAAGTCAGGATTAAAAAACTCCTTCATCTCAAAGGTTTCCACTTGAGGGAAAGGAATTTATCTTATCTGCCAGTCGATTGGTGTCTCTCCGATTGACTCTAAAAACTCATTACACATTTTAAAATGTCCGCAATTCCAAAATCCGTTATAAGCAGAAAGAGGGCTCGGGTGGGCACAGGTCAAAATCCTATGGTTCGGGTTTGTCACCTTTTGTGCCTTTTTCTTGGCGTTTGCACCCCATAGCAAAAATACAATCGGCTTTTCTCTCTCATTCAAAAGCTCGATAATTCTGTCGGTAAAAATTTCCCAACCGATATCCTTATGACTGTTTGCCTGACCCGCACGCACAGTCAGAACTGCGTTTAAGAGCAACACTCCCTGTCTTGCCCAACCGGTAAGCTCGCCGTGTGGAGCGTCTTTGATCCCAAGCTCCGCCTTTAACTCCTTAAATATATTCTTAAGTGATGGCGGCGGCTCTACTCCCTTTTTGACCGAAAAACAAAGTCCGTGTGCCTGACCCTCTCCGTGATAGGGGTCCTGACCGATTATTACTGCCTTTACATCAGAATATGATGTGTATTTAAGGGCGTTAAAAATATCATACATATCGGGATATATAGTCTGCGTCTTATATTCACGGGCAAGAACTTTCCTCAATTTGAGATAGTATTCCTTATCAAACTCGTCCTTTAAAAGCTCGTCCCATTCGTTTCCTATGTTCACCATATGAAACCCTCCTCAGTCAATCAAAATTCCTTTTATATGATTGCTTTCTTCTATCGCCGCATCCGTGTCCGTCATTGTCGCAATTACTTCTATAACATCAAATCGTATCTCACATTCGGTTGGATTTTGGCGCAGATATTCTTCGGCGGCGATACACATATGTTCTATCTTCTTTTTATCAACCGCCTCAGACGGATGTCCGAACTTTTGTGATGAACGAGTCTTAACCTCGACAAAGACAAGGGTATTTTCGTCTTTTGCAATAATATCAATTTCCCCGCCACGAACCAAAAAATTGCGGCAGAGTATTTCGCAGCCGCAATTTACAAGATATTCTTCTGCCGCCATTTCTCCAAAATCGCCCAGATTCTTTTTATATCTGCCCATATACTATTCCTTCCCTAAAACCTTGTCGGTTATAAAGCTTTTCCTATGAATAGGACAAAGACCGATTTCCCTTATCCCAAGCATATGCGCCTTTGTTCCGTAACCTTTGTTACCCACAAAATCGTAACCTTTATATACACTATCCATCTCTTTCATATATCTGTCACGGGTAACCTTTGCAACTATTGATGCCGCGGCAATACATTGAAATTTAGCATCGCCCTTTACTATGTATTCAGAGTCCACCCCGTCAAAAGCAATTCTGTCATTGCCGTCAACGAGCAGAAAATCAGGCTTTATATCAAGCCCGTCTACCGCCCTTTGCATAGCAAGGTGTGTTGCCTGTCTTATGTTTATTTCATCTATGATTTCGGGTTCAACAAAAGCAACGGCATAGCACAGTGCCTTTTCGATGATTATATCATAGAGTGCCTCGCGCTTTTTCTCGGTAAGCTTTTTAGAATCATCAACTCCGTCAATTGTCATATTTTCAGGAAGTATTACCGCCGCCGCACACACAGGCCCCGCAAGCGGTCCTCTGCCTACCTCGTCTACGCCCGCAATCAGTTTATAACCCTTTTCATAATAGATATTTTCTGTTTCAGGCATATTAATCACCTTTCGTAAAATTATTGGCATTTTTATTGTAGAGCTATTCACAAATCGCCGTCTTATCATTCCATCTCATCCGTCAAAGCCTACGGTTTTGACACCTTCCCCTTGAGGGGAAGGCTTCCTTTGCCCGCATTATAAGCCCCACAAAATTCTCTAATCAGGGAATTCAAGCGTTATCCGTCCGAGTCTGCACGAGCGGAAATCATCCAATATAAGCGATGATGCACGGAATGTATCAACCTCACCGCCCGAAACTATGCACCCTCTCTTTTTACCGATGAGTGTCACCAAATCCCAATTCTCGTACTCGAGTTCTTCTTCTGTAAGTTTATAACGCTCCATAAGATTTTTCGGATAATTTTCTTTAAGAAAGCCCGTCAAATAAAAGGCAAGCTCTTCAATATCCATAATCTCGTCTTTTATGCCGCCCGTAAATGCAATTCTTCGTGCAACGTCTACGCTCTCAAATTTGGGCCAGAGGATACCGGGAGTATCTAAAAGCTCATACTTGCCCGCAATTCTAATCCATTGCTTTGCGGTAGTAATACCGGGACGGTCACCCGTCTTTGCCGCGTTTCTTGAAGAAAGTCTGTTTATAAACGAGGATTTACCCACGTTGGGAATTCCCACTATCATCATTCTGACGCTGTGTCTTTGAATTCCCCTCGCCTTGTCGCGCTCGAACTTATCTTTGAGCACAGAGTCAATAGACGGCGAAAGTGCAGAAAAACCCTTGCCGCTCTGACTGTCTGCCGCAAAGGCGGTTATGCCTCTCTCGCTGAAATATTCAAGCCAAAGCTTTGTTGCACCCTCATCTGCGATATCGCATTTGTTAAGAACTGCAATTCTCGGCTTTTTGTCCACAATTGCATCAATTTCGGGGTTTCGAGAAGACAAAGGAAGACGTGCGTCAAGAAGCTCAATGACTACATCAACAAGCTTTAAGTTTTCTTTTATAAGGCGTCTGGTTTTTGCCATATGCCCCGGGAACCATTGTAACTCCATTTAAACGCACCTCCAAGCTTTAATAAAAATCTGCTTCCTATTCGGGTATAATCTCTTCGTACACCGAGCCAAAACTGTCAAACGGCCAGAAACGGAAGACCGCATCGCCCATAACTTCTTCAATCGGGACAGGACCTAAATGACGGCTATCCTTACTGTTGTTTCTGTTATCACCCAAAACGAAAATATATCCAGGCTGAATTACAATCGGATTATGTCTGCCATACTGTCCCTTTTGCATAAGTCCGTCAATATATGTTCCCCTGGTTCTTGTTCTCTCTTTTATATAATCCTCTTTGATGATTTTATCGTTAACATATACATTGCCTGTAACAAAGTCAATATATACTGTATCGCCCTCGGTTGCGATTACGCGTTTGATATAGGGACGGTTCGGGTCTGTCGCAGGTTTGAATATAACAACGTCGCCCTTTTCGGGAACGTCCATAAATCTGTTTACATATAATCTGTCATTGTTCTGAAGTGTCGGCTCCATCGATGAGCCCTGAACCTTAACCAGAGTAAACACACATTCTCTTATAAAGAATGCAATCAAAACCGCAAGGAGAATAGAAATAACCCAATCGCGAATTTCTTTTCCTACATTTACTTTATCTCCGCTATCCTTTTTATCCTCTGTGATAATTTCAGGATTTTCGGTCCCAAATTCGTTATTTTCAAAATCAGGATTGTTTATATCCATAATACACAAACCTTTCTATAAAATTAGTAAAAATAAAGCGGTGATTATATAAAATAACCACCGCCGCCTTTTGCTGTTTACAGCTTTTCTCTAACCTTTGCAGCTTTACCAACTCTGTCACGGAGATAGTAAAGTTTCGCACGACGAACACGTCCGTGTCTAACAACCTCGATCTTGTCAATCTTGGGTGAGTTAACAGGGAATGTTCTCTCAACGCCAACGCCGTAAGATACACGTCTTACAGTGAAGGTCTCCTGAATTCCGCCATGGTTCTTCTTGATGATTGTTCCCTCAAACATCTGGATTCTCTCTCTTGTACCCTCTTTTACCTTAACGTAAACGCGTACAGTGTCACCGATTTTGAGTTCAGGCAAATCTGTTCTGATCTGCTCCTGTGTGATTTGTTGTAAAATATCCATTTTTACATTTCCTTTCTTCCTAAGCATTCATATCGCGTTGCGACAGAGGACTACCCGTATTCAACTTAAATATATTATCACATATTTCCAAAGAATGCAAGCTTTTTTTTTGAATTTTTTTGACTTTTTTAAAATGCTGCCCGAAATTTTGGGGTGCTCCTATGACAAAAATCAAAAATTTTATTTATCCTATGCCATCTGCCTATATTTTGTAAATATAAAATCAAAAATTTTATTTATCCTATGCCAAGCCCGGTTCCGCCCAAGCCGAGCCGCGGGGCGGCAAAGTAAAAATTTTTGATTTATTATTCAAATAAACCGAGAATGACGGGCGGCAAAGTAAAAATTTTTGATTTATTTTTCAAATAAACCGAGAATGACGGGCGGCAAAGTAAAAATTTTGATGTATTTTTCAAATAAACCGAGAATGACGGGCGGCAAAGTAAAAATTTTGATTTTTAAAATGCCGCCCGAAATTTTGGGCGAAGCCAAGGTCTGCTTCCTTAGTTTTCTTCCAAATCAATAATGCCCGCTACAAATTCTTTGGCGTCAAAAGGCTCGATATCATCTATTCCCTCGCCTACACCCACAAGTTTTACGGGGATATCGTATTCATTCTTTATAGCAAATACAATTCCTCCCTTTGCGGTTCCGTCAAGCTTTGTAAGTACTATGCCCGTAATGTCTGCCGCCTGCTTGAATTCCTTTGCCTGCGCTACGGCATTCTGTCCCGTTGTTGCGTCAAGGACAAGCAATACCTCCTTGCTGCTGTCGGGAAGCTCGCGGTCTAAAATTCTGTAAATCTTTTTAAGCTCCTCCATTAAATTCTTTTTGTTATGGAGTCTGCCCGCAGTATCACAGAGCAATACATCTACATCTTTTCCCTTGCAGGCATTTATCGCATCAAAGATAACTGCGGCAGGGTCGCTGCCCTCCTGTTGCTTTATTATGCGAACATCTGCGCGCTTTGCCCATACCTCAAGCTGATCAATCGCTGCCGCACGGAAAGTGTCCGCCGCCGCAATCACAACATTCTTACCCTGATTTTTGTACATAGCGGCAAGCTTGCCGATAGATGTTGTCTTTCCTACTCCGTTTACACCGATTACCATAATAACCGCAGGGCAGCCGCTTATTTTCAATTCGGACTCGCTTCCCTCGGTGAGTATCTCGGTGAGGATTTTCGCAAGCGCCGATTTTAATTCATTACTCTCGGTGATATGCTCTTTTGATGCGACCTCTCTCAATCTTTCAATTATCTCCATAGAAGTATTGACGCTTATATCAGCAGTAATGAGTGCCTCTTCAAGCTCTTCAAAAAGCTCTTCGTCGACTTTCTTGAAGACGCTGATTACACTCTCTAATTTTTCATTTATTGAATTTTTTGTTTTGCCCAGGCTTTCCCTGAGTTTGCTGAAAAATGCCATTTGATGCTCTCCTTTATTAATTGTATTCGTAAACGGACCGTCGGGGACGCCGGTCCCTACGATGTTTTATCATACATAATTCTGCATTCTGCATTTTGCATTCACTTTACTCCTTAACCTCGTCGATGTTAAGGGATAACAATTTTGAAATACCCCGCTCCTGCATTGTTACGCCGTAGAGAATATTCGCCGCTTCCATTGTTCCTCTTCTGTGGGTAACAACTATAAACTGTGTCTTTTTACTGTACTTTTTAAGGTAATCGGCATATCTGTATACATTTACGTCATCGAGTGCCGCCTCAATCTCATCGAGTATGCAGAACGGCGTCGGGCGAACCTCTAAAATTGCAAACAGGAGTGCAATCGCGGTAAATGCCCTCTCACCGCCCGAGAGTAGCGTCAAGCTCTGGAGTTTTTTGCCCGGTGGCTGCGCCTCAATTTCAATACCACTCTCTAACACATTGTCAGGGTCGGTTAAGTAAAGCGTAGCCTTACCGCCGCCGAAAAGCTCAGAGAATACCCTGTTAAAGCTTTCGTTTATTACCATAAACTGCTCTGCAAAACGGTTCTTCATAATTTCCATCATCTCTGCGATAACAGAATCGAGCTCCGCCTTTGCTTTTTCAAGGTCCTCTGTCTGCTCGGTAAGGAAATCAAATCTTTCCTTTACGTTTTTATATTCTTCTATCGAATCGATATTGATATTACCAAGGCTCTTTATCTCTTCTTTGAGAAGTCGTATTCTTCTGCTTGCGGCTGCAAAATCAAATTCGCCCTCAATTTTAATTTCAAGTGCCGCGCTGTATGTAATCTCATAATCATCCCACATACGATTTATTATTGCTTCTCTGTCGCCTGTGAGCTTTTCTATCCTTGATTCTATCTTTGATGCACGGGTAGAGAGTGCAAACTTCTTCTCCTGCGTATCCTTTACTTCGTTTTGCCGTATGCGTATCTTTTCTTCTGTCTTTAATCTTTCCGCATTGAGATTTTCTGCGTTTTCACGGCATTCTACCGACTTTTGTTTAAGCTCCTCGCCGCTCTTTATAAGTGCCTCAATTTCCTCTTCTATCGAGGTGTTGCGGGTTTTAAGGGTTTCTATTCCGCCTCTCTTTATATTTACAGATTCCAAATATCCGCCCTTTGTATCGGTAATGCCCGCCATACGCTCGTTTTCAAGCTCGATATCCTTTAAAACGGCATTCTTTCTTATATTGAGTTCCGTAAGCTTCTGTGCGAGCTTTTCGTTATCGTCTGCGATGCGGTCGTATTCCTCGCTCATTTTAATTGCCCTCGCCTCAAGCTCTGTGCGATGGGCGGTCTTCTCTTCGATAATCTTTTTCTTATCGGCAATTTCCGCCTCAATCTCGCCGAGTCTTGCCGAAATTTCCGCCATTTCGTTTTCTGACTGCGAAGATATCATATCTGCGTTTTCAAGAAGAGCCGATATTTTTTCTTCATCGGCGGTTTTATGCACAAGCTCGTCGCGCATAGCCTGAATATTCTCCGCCATAGCAGAAAGCTCTCTCTCTTCCTTTTCTATTGCAGAGGAAAGCTCCAAACTCTCCTTTTCTTCTTTTTGAGAAACAGCTTTTATATCTTCTATCTCATTTTTGAGCTTTTCAATCTCTGCTCCGCGCGAGAGTGAACCCGCCGTCTTTACGGCACTTCCGCCCGTAATCGCACCGCCAGGTTGTATTACCTCGCCCGCAAGTGTGACAATTTTGAACTTGTAACCCGCCTTTTTAGCCATTGAGATAGCCTTGTCAATATCTTCGCACACTACCGTGCCTAAAAGAAGACTATCCACTATTTCTCTGTACTTGGCGTCACACTCAACAAGCTCTGACGCAACGGCAATATAACCCTTTTGTCCCTCTGCATCAGAATTGTCAATCTTCTTCGCCCTTACCGCAGAAACGGGCAGGAAGGTAGCGCGTCCCAGATGATTTTCTTTAAGGTACGCAATAGCACACTTTGCCTCTTCCTCGCTCTCGGTAACGATATTCTGTCCCGCTCCGCCGAGCGCAGTTTCGATTGCGGTTATGTACTTTCTTTCGGTTTTGATAAGCTGCATAAGCGGTCCGTAAATTCCATCCTTTGAAAGCTTACCCTCTTTATAGGCAGTCATTGTAGCCTTTACGCCCTTTGCGTAACCCTCAAGGTCACGCTCCATATCGGAGAGCATAGTCTGTCTTGACTGCTTCTTGGAAAGCTCAAGCTTGTGACTGCTTATCGACTCTGAAAGAGCGGTCTTTCTCTCTTTCTTTTCTTTAAGGCTTATTTCGGTCTCGGCAAGACGCATTTCCTCTGTCTGTGTCTTCTCTTTTATCTCTGCTTTCGCTTTTGACGCCTCTTCAAGACGCACCTTGAGCGCCTCTCTGTCACGGTTTTTGTTTTCAAGCTCTGCATTTATATCATTTTTTCTGCTCTCAAAGCCTGTGAGAAGAATTTTATAGTTCTCTATTGCTCCCTCGATTGAATTTATCTCAGACGCAACCGCTATTATCTCTGATTTAACTTCGGTAAGTGCCCCGCTCTTTTCGTCTGCATCTGCGTTTTTGCCTTCAAGAGATTCAGATATCTCGTCGGTTTCGCGGGTTATTTGTTCATTTGTTATGTTAAGCTCGCGCAGTCTGTCCTTGTGATTTAAAAGTTCGTCATCTGCAAGCTTGACGCTTTCTAAAATATGATTGATTTCTATCTCGAGTCTTTCGATGTTGCTGATATTATGCTCGGTATCATTTTTTAAAATTCCGACATTCTTTTCGGCATCGCTAATCTTTATAGCGATACTTCTCTCTTCGTCAGAGAGAGCCGATATCTCGCCGTCTGCCTCACGCATTTTATCATACATCTGTGAGATTTCCGCCTCTGTGTCAGAAAGCTCCTTTAAAATCTCATCTATCTGTGAATTCAAAATGCCAAGGTCACCATCGAGAGTAGATAACTCTTCTTTTATCTTATCAATATTTATTACAGATACGCTTATATCAAGACCCCTGAGTTCATCACGAAGAACAAGATATTTCTTCGCCTTTTCTGCCTGTTTTGAGAGAGGGTCAATCTGACTCCCGAGCTCTGCCAAAATATCCTGAACACGAGTCAGGTTATCAACAGTCTGCACAAGCTTGCGCTCTGCCTCAATTTTGCGATATTTATATTTTGATATTCCTGCCGCTTCTTCAAAAATCTGACGGCGGTCTTCTGACTTTGTGCTGAGGATTGAATCAATCTTGCCTTGTCCTATAATGGAATATCCGTCACGGCCAAGACCCGTATCCATAAACAGCTCGTGGATATCTTTAAGACGGCAAAGCGTTTTGTTTATATAATACTCACCCTCACCGCTTCTGTAAACGCGGCGGGTTACGGTTATTTCGGGAAAGTCAAGTTCAAAATATCCGTCGGAGTTGTCAAGTATGAGAGTAACCTCAGCAAAGCCCAGAGGCGACCTCTCCTCTGTGCCTGAAAAAATAACATCTTCCATACGGCTTCCTCTGAGTGATTTAACGCTCTGCTCACCCATAACCCACCGTATAGCATCTGAAATATTACTCTTTCCCGAGCCGTTAGGACCTACTATCGCCGTAACACCCGAGTTAAAGTCAAGATAAATTTTGTCAGCGAAGGATTTAAACCCTTGCATTTGTATGCTTTTAAGACGCATTTTTTTATCCTCTCATTTTACAATAGTACATAATATTTATTATACCAAAAAGCTTCTCCGTTGTCACGCTTTTTTTACGGAAGAACAAGACTGTTCTCGCCTATCTCCAATATATAGTCACCGCTTTTCAATATCTGGGCAAGTTCAAACGAATCCCTTGGTAAAACCTTTGTGCGAAGCGCCGACACACATTCGTGTCTTTCGCCTTTGTGGTGAAAATCACTTCCCGCTGTCATAATGGGAATATTATTTTCATATGCGTGTCTTACCGCAAAGCCTATGTTTGCATTGTGACCGGGATGCATATTAAAGGTTTCAATCCCGTCTATCAATGACGGGTCGCAGGGACTGTTGCCATTTCTGAATGGATGCGCTTGTATCATTACGCTATCCGGAAAGGTTACCTCTTTTTTGAAATCCTCTATTTCAACATTTCTGTAATCGTAAAGCGTTTCTAAAATTTCTCTGTCCACACCATAAATAAGGAAATCATTCTGGCTCTCGGCAAAGCGATATTCAACGCCGAGGATAACTGTCAGTCCGCATTCATCCCCTTTTGTCTTTGCTCTGTTATAATCAACAAGGTATCTGTCAACCGCTTCCTTTTGACTTTCCTCCATCATAAGAAAGTTAGCATAATGATTTGTAATTACAATGGCATCATAGCCCTTCTTATAATACGCCTCCACAACCTCTTCAGGCGAGCACTCGGCGCAGGGGCTAACGGGGCTTGTGTGTGCGTGAAGCTCAATTCTGTATTTATATTCATCCCACAATTGTTGTTTTATTTTGTTCATATAAAGTGCCTCAATCCTTTATTTTAATTACAACAGTTCTATTTCATATTCTGCTTTAAAAGTATTACCTGAGGATAAATTCATTATGTAATCCTTTTCAGTAAGCTCACCGCAAAAATCAGCTCTGTCACATCTTCCGTACCACGGTTCTATGCAGACAAAAGGCGCACTCTTTTTAGGTGGCGACCACAGTCCAAAGAGCGGTGCTTCAAAGCGTACCGTCACGTAGGGATTTTTTTCACTGTCGCAGAGCGATACCTCTCTTGCCTGCTCGTTCTCTATTATAAGAGCATCATTATCAAACATACCGCTTTCAATTTTCACATAGCCGTCATTTTTAAGAGTGTATTTACCATCTTTATATAATCCCTCTTCATTTATCAGGCTATACATAATATCGTTTTTGTTGTCAAACTTAAAATAATTAACCCCGTCCTTTAAATTAAAACCGGGGTGTGCCCCTATCGAAAAGTATATATCTTTTTCGTCTTTATTTTTTACTGTCCATTCTATCTTTATTGCAGAATTAACTAACGTATATTTTATAAGAAGCTCAAATTCAAACGGATATTTCTTCTTGCTCTCTTCGTCTGACTTTAATATGTAAGAAACAGAATTTTCCGTTTTCTCCGTCAGTTCAAAATCGCAATCTCTTGCAAAGCCATGCTGTCCCACAGGATATTCCACTCCGCCGAACCGATACTTTTTATCTTTTAATCCGCCGACAAAAGGAAACAGAACGGGCGAAGTTCTTCCCCAATACTTTTCGTCACCGCACCACATATATTCAAAGCCGTTTTTTATGGCAGACTTTAGTTCTGCCCCATGAGAACTTATCTCAACCGACAATATTCCGTTGCTTAAATTCATTTTGCCAATCCTCCTTATTGTGTTTTCTCTTCATTTATTTTATACAAATCACGAAATATTGTCAACCCGCAATATTATAAGCCTCGCACCTTTGCGGAAGGGATAAATCCCTTCCCTACGATGTGTTACATATACATTTTTCAACTTTCAACTTTCAACTTTCAATTTTCAATTTTTAATTCTTTCCTCTCCTACGAAATTAAATGAAACAGGGTCGAATTCAGATAAAATTTTAAATTCGCACTTGACATAATATATACATATGAAATATAATATATACATATGAAATATATTATAAATATACTTTTGTGTACAAGGAGATAAAATTATGTTCAAAATTACCAAAAAATCAATTTCTGTTCTGCTGAGCCTCGCTATGATTTTTACACTTATCGGCTCATCATTTTCAGTATCGGCAGAACCCACTACACCCGTTATCAAGAATGTCATTTATATGATTCCTGACGGCGGTGCTATGGCTCCCTTCTATCTTGCTGACGCTGTTAAACAGGCAGGCGGATTTGATTCCGAGCTATTCCCTAATGCAACTCCCGTTGAAGCGGGAGAGATGTATCTTAAAGATTATCTTGTTGGTGCAGAAACCACCTATTCTGCAAACGCTGCGGTAACTGATTCCGCTGCAAGCGGAACAGCTTTATCCTCAGGCTACAAGACAAACAATGGCTACGTTGGTGTTGACCCCAATGGCAAACCGCACGCAAATATTTTAGAAGCATGTCAGGATATGGGCAAGAAAACAGGCATCGTTGTTACATATGAATGGACAAATGCTACCCCTGCTGCTTTCTCCGCCCACGATATGTCAAGAAACAGCACCAAGATTTTATCAGAGCAGATTGCAAATCAGGGCATTGATGTGGTTCTTGGTAACACACTCGGTGAATATTCCGGCTATGAGTGGTTTAACGATGCGGCTCTTAATGCCCGCGGATATGATGTTATTCATCGCTCTTCTCAGTTAGAGGACGTTGAACCGGGTGACAGAATTTGGGGCAAGCTCCCTGCTGCTTATTGGGATTATACCACTGCCGCTCCCAACCTTGCAAAACTTACCAAAACGGCTCTTACAGCACTCGACAACGGCAACGAAGAGGGCTTCTTCCTTATGGTAGAGGGCAGCGCAGTTGACGGCGGCGGTCACGGCAAGAATGCTGTACAGAACGTTAGCGAATACCTTGCCTTTGACGAAGCTTGCAAGGTTGCCATTGAATTTGCAAAAGAGAGAACAGATACAATCGTTGTTGTTGCCCCTGACCACGATACCGGCGGTCTTTACTATAACTATTCAAACATTGATACAATAGTTAATGATATTCAGTCTGGAATAAACTCATCTTATGTTTCTTGGGAGACCGACTATCACACAGCCAGAAACGGCGGAGTATTTATGTATCTTCCCGACGGCGTTCCCTATCCTACAGGAATTGACCCCACAAAGAAAGATCAGGTTGCTTCCGAATTCTATAACGCTTACGGAAAGTTTAGTGCATCCTACCCCACCAATCCTGTCAATGTTATAAACAACATTGATATTGTAAAATACATCGAATCTTTGATTGGTGCTGACCTTGAAGCTACAACAGAAAAGCTTTTCGTTGATGTTACTGATCAGGGAACATATGATGCAACAACCGAAATCTTTACTTTCACAGATAAAGACCTCTCTATAAAGAGAAATTCATCTATTGCAACATATCAAGATTATCCTTTAGACCTCGAGGGTGAAGTTGCAGTTTACAGTAATGGTAAATTCTATGTTCCGCAGAGAATGTTAAATAATTTAGATAAGTTTGAAGCACAGAACAATATTCTCCTCTATGCAGATTACAACACAGGTACACTTCAGTATTCAGGAAACATCGGCGTTCCCTATACTCTCGTCGCTACCGTTATAACAAAACCCGGCGTACAACTCAGCGGGTCAACTACAGGCGATGATCTTGTATCAATAGCTCAAAAAGGTTCTGACAAAAACGGTGGCTACTCTTTCTCTGCAAAGGTTAAAAAACTCTCCGGAAGCTACACCATTTATACAAACTTTAAGGATAGCCCCAACGACCCCGTTTCAAGATCATTTACATTTAGAAACACAATTCCTTCTATGAGCGTTACATCAGGCGACACAGTCATCAGCTCGATGAGTCAGTTAAGCGCAGGCGACGAATTGGACCTTAGCTTGAGCGGCTTTGATTTAGATGATGATTTTTCAGGTCTTATTATTATAGGTCAGTATGACGATGGTCTTATGGTAGACTCTAAACACGTTCCCGTAACAGGCGGCAGCGTTGAAGATAGCATAGACGAAACTATAACCGTTGCTGATGATATCGACAGCATCAAGATTTTCTACTGGAATGTAAATACTTATGGTCCGCTCATCGGTTCATATGTGATTGAATAAATAAAACATAGAAAAACCACCCTTTGTGAAGTGAACCCCAAAAGTTAGACACTTTTGGAGGTGCATATCATTGAGGGTGGTTTTTTTATATACTTTACAAGAAATTAAAATTTTATTCATCCTATGCCATTGCACGATAATTTTTATATTTATAAAAAATCAAAAATTTTATTCATCCTATGCCATCGCACGATAATTTTTATATTTATAAAAAATCAAAAATTTCATTCATCCTATGCCATCGCACGATAATTTTTATATTTATAAAAAATCAAAAATTT
>CALDQB010000049.1 GCA_937911665.1 uncultured Clostridia bacterium
TCGAACCTATGACCCTCTGCTTGTAAGGCAGATGCTCTCCCAGCTGAGCTAAGCGCCCTCACTCACTCGCTTTCTTGAAGCGACAACAGTAGATATTATACTCGCATTAATACGAAAAGTCAAGGGTATTAAATCCGATTAAAAGCAATTATATAAATAAAATACCCTATTTACTCTCATTTGCTCCCGTTTTCGACGTTTTTGCCGTTTCCGCACCTTGTTTTATTTGGCGCAAGAGCGCATTTCCTCAAGGTCTTTCGCATTGAACTTATACGCAGTATTACAGAAGCTGCAGACAATTTCTGCCTCGCCCTGTTCCTTGATTATATCGTCAATTTCCTTCTTGCCGAGTGAGATGATTGCTCTCTCCATTCTCTCTCTGCCGCAATCGCAAGCATAGCCAACCTCTCTGCTTTCCAAAATATCGGTATTGAAGCCGAGCATTACATATTTTATGATATCCTCGCCCGTCATACCATTTGAAAGCATTTCGGTAACGCTCATTATTCCTCCTATGCTGTTTTCAAGCTTCGTGAGGCTCGCATCATCGCAATCGGGCATAACCTGAATAATAAATCCACCCGCACACTTTACGCTGTAATCCCTGTCAACAAGTACACCAAGGGCAACAACGCTCGGTACCTGCTCTGACTGCATAAAATAGTACGCAAGGTCATCGCCGACCTCGCCCGTTTGAATTGCAACCTGA
Source organism: uncultured Clostridia bacterium (assembly GCA_937911665.1). Classification (GTDB taxonomy): domain Bacteria; phylum Bacillota; class Clostridia; order Monoglobales; family Monoglobaceae; genus UMGS1820. The sequence continues at coordinate 710 of CALDQB010000049.1, forward strand.
CCGATATACGGTTCTTTAAGACACAAATCCTTAATCACACACAATGTTCCCCTGCCGATTGCCCCGCCCACATCGAGCTTTCCGTTCGGTTTCAGCGGAATATCAACAAAAGGATTTTCGGGATAGCCTTTTACCTCACCCCTCGAATTTGCGGCAACAAGAATATTTTTAATCGGTCCGTCGCCCTTCATTTGAAGAGTCAAGCGTGCGTCTGCCTCTTTAAGCTCGCCGCCCATAAGCAAGCCCGCGGTCAAGAGCCTGCCGAGAGCTGCCGTCGCAACGGGGGTTGTGTTATGGAATTTTCTCGCCTGCTCTGCCGTTTCGGTAGAAACAACCGCGCTTATCTTAAAAAATCCATCTTTGGTTATTGCTTTTGTTAATATATCTGCCATAATATTTCTGCCTTTCTATACAAAATCCGCCAAAATGGCGTTGCTCACATAAACAAATTCAGGGGCAAGCTTTAACCTGTTACCCTCTTTTATCATCGTTCCTCTTTTTAAATTCTTCTCTATCTCGTCGGCAAAGACGTCATATATTGAAACCGAAAATCTCTTTTCAAATTCATCTGTATCTATTCCCTTGTCCATACGCAATCCAAGGAACACAAATTCACTCATTTTACTGTCGTTTTCAAGCGGAATCACTTCCGAAACAACGGCTTGTCCTCGTTTTATTCTGTCAATATATTCGGTTGTATCGAGAATATTTGAATACCTCTTGTCACCCTCACAGGAATATGCACCGGGTCCAAATCCCACAAAATCCTCACAACACCAATATTTACCGTTGTGACGGCTCTCAAATCCCGACTTTGCAAAGTTTGATACCTCGTACCTTAAATAGCCTCTTTCGTTGAGAAAATCCACACAAAAATCGTACATTCTTCGGCTTTCCTCATCATCGGCAATGTTTAGCTTCATATTTGCAAAAGGAGTCCCTTCTTCTACTTTAAGGGAATAGCACGATATATGTTCTGCATCCAGCGCAGTTACCTTTAAAAGAGTATCTCTCCAGTCCTCAAGGCTCTGGTCAGGGAGGGCAAACATAAGGTCTGTCGAAACATTTTTAAACCCTGCCTCTTTGGCATCTTTTATACACCTTTTGGCATCGTCGAAGCTATGAATTCGCCCAAGCTTTTTAAGAAGTCTGTCATCTGCCGATTGAACCCCTACACTTATTCTGTTAAAGCCGCCCTTTAAAAGCTGCGTAAACCCGTCTTTATCTATCATTGCGGGATTACACTCGGTCGTTATTTCACAATCCTCTGTAAGTGTAAATTTGCTCCGCACAGTATCTAAAATCCCGACAAGATATTCAGGCGGCATAACAGTAGGTGTTCCACCGCCGAAATAGACCGTGTCCACCTCCGTAGCTATCACCTGCGACGTATCTATTTCTTTGCACAGGGCATCTGTGTAGACAGAGTATATACCACTATATGCCGCATAAGAATTAAAATCGCAATAGTTGCATTTATGCCTGCAAAACGGAATGTGTATATATATTCCAAGCGACACGTTTCTCACCCCTAATCAAGCTTCAAGACTGACATAAACGCCTCCTGCGGAACCTCAACCGAGCCCACCTGACGCATTCTCTTTTTACCCTCTTTCTGTTTTTCAAGGAGCTTTTTCTTACGCGTAATATCACCGCCGTAACACTTTGCAAGTACATCCTTGCGCATCGCACGAACCGTTTCTCTTGCAATAATCTTACCGCCGATTGCCGCCTGAATCGGCACCTCAAAGAGCTGTCTTGGAATAACTTCTTTGAGTTTTTCTGCCATTTTTCTTCCTCTTCCGTAGGCTCTCTCCTTATGCACAATAAACGAAAGGGCGTCAACCTGCTCACCATTTAAGAGCATATCGAGCTTCACAAGCTCTGCTTTTTCAAATCTGGCAAACTCATAATCAAATGACGCATATCCTCTTGTTCTTGACTTGAGCGCATCAAAGAAATCATATATTATCTCATTAAGCGGAAGCTCATATTTGAGCGAAACGCGAGTTTCGTCAAGATATTCCATATCGATATATGTTCCTCTGCGTTCCTGACAGAGTTCCATTATGCTACCCACATATTCTTTGGGCGTCATTATGCTCGCCTCTACTATCGGCTCCATCATATAATCGATTTCCGATTGTTCGGGGAGGTTTGTAGGATTGTCAATTTCAAGCTCTTCACCGTCTGTTTTTATAACGATATATTCAACCGACGGAGCCGTTGTAACCAAATCAAGATTGTACTCTCTCTCGAGTCTTTCCTGAATTATTTCCATATGCAAAAGTCCCAAAAATCCGCATCTGAATCCAAAGCCGAGCGCAACCGAGGTTTCTGCCTCGAAGTTAAGTGCGGCATCGTTGAGCTGAAGCTTTTCAAGGGCTTCTCTCAAATCATCATAGCGCGCACCATCAGCGGGATAAATTCCGCAATACACCATCGACTTTACTTCTTTGTATCCTGGCAGAGCCTCATCTGCGGGGCGTTCTGCCGCCGTAACTGTATCACCAACGTGAACATCACGGACATTCTTTATGCTCGCTGCGATATATCCTACATCGCCCGCTTCAAGATGGGTAGCGGGAACCATTCCGTTTGGCATAAGATATCCAACCTCGACAACATCAAACTCGCCATCTGTTGCCATCATACGAATTCTCTCGCCCGCTTTGAGCTTTCCGTCTTTTAAACGCACGTATACGATTACGCCTTTGTAGGGGTCGTAATAGGAATCGAATATAAGTGCTTTTAGCGGAGCTGTTTCATCGCCCTCGGGAGAGGGAACAAGCTCTACAATCTTTTCAAGAACCGCCTCGATGTTTATTCCGTTTTTAGCCGAAATACACGGCGCTTCTTCTGCATCAAGACCTATTACATCTTCAATTTCATGCTTTACTTCGTCAGGGCGTGCCGCAGGCAAATCTATCTTGTTGATAACAGGAACAAGCTCCAAATCATGTTCTAATGCAAGATAAGTGTTTGCAAGGGTTTGAGCCTCTATTCCCTGTGCGGCGTCGACAACTAAAATCGCACCCTCGCAGGCAGCAAGGCTTCTTGATACCTCGTAGTTAAAGTCAACGTGCCCCGGAGTATCGATAAGATTGAGGATATACTCTCCTCCGTCCTTTGCCTTATATATAAGCTTTACGGCACGTGCCTTAATCGTTATACCTCTTTCTCTTTCGAGGTCCATATTATCAAGAATTTGCTCCTGCATCTCGCGCTGAGTCAAAGTACCCGTAACCTCCAGAATTCTGTCAGCCAAAGTACTCTTACCATGGTCGATATGCGCAATAATGGAAAAGTTACGTATATTATCACGATGTCCTGCCATCATCATTCCTCCTGTGTTTGATTTTCCAATTTATTTTCAAGTTTTAAGTTTGTGTCACTACCCAAAGGCTCCACTATAATGCAATGCATAAGGTTTAGATGCAACTTTCAAAGGCCTCTCCTCAAGGAGAGGCTCCGCCGTAGGCGGTGGTAAGGTGTAGATTGCGAAAGCAATCGTTATTCCTTTCCACCTCATCCGTCAGCTATCGCTGACACCTTCCCCTCAAGGGGAAGGCTTTTTGTCCCTCAATTTTCATCTTCGTTAAATATATTCTACCATATTGGTAAATTTTTTTCAAGGGAAAATGTCTTTGTGTCTGTTGACTTTAAGTCAAATACTGTTTATAATTGATACAGATACAGATACTTAAAATATAACTATAGTCAGGAGCCTGTTTTATGAAGGTTTTCAAAAAAATAACCGAGCTTATCGGAAACACTCCCTTGCTCGAGCTTGAAAATTATAAAAAATCAACTAATCTTTCTGCAACAATCCTTGCAAAGCTTGAATATTTAAACCCCGCAGGCAGCATTAAGGACAGAACTGCATTCTCTATGATAGAGGACGCAGAAGCGCACGGACTTTTAACCCCCGACTCTGTAATAATTGAGCCTACAAGTGGTAATACGGGTATCGGTCTTGCGGTCTGTGCGGCGGCAAAAGGCTACAAGGTAATCCTTACTATGCCCGAAACCATGAGCATAGAACGTCGCAAGCTCCTTTCCGCATACGGAGCAGAGCTTGTTCTTACCGACGGCACAAAAGGCATGAGCGGTGCAATAGAAAAAGCCGAGGAGCTTGCCAAAGAATTCCCGCACAGCTTTATCCCCGACCAATTTTCAAACCCCGCAAATCCCGACGTTCACAGAAAAACAACGGGGCCTGAAATCTGGAACGACACTGACGGAAAAGTCGATATATTCGTCGCGGGCGTCGGCACGGGCGGAACAATCACGGGTGTGGGCGAATATTTAAAATCACAAAACCCCAAAATAAAAGTCGTAGCTGTTGAGCCAGCCTCCTCCCCCGTTTTATCGGGAGGTGCTGCGGGTCCTCATAAGCTACAGGGTATCGGCGCAAATTTCGTTCCCGAAATTTTGAACACAGACATTTATGATGAAGTTATATCCGTCGACGATGATGATGCTTTCAACGCCTGCAAGGTTTTGGCAAGGAGCGAGGGTCTCCTTGTCGGCATATCATCGGGTGCGGCAATCTCGGCGGCATCAAAAATCGCTCTTCGTCCCGAAAACGAGGGGAAAACCATCGTTGTTCTTCTCCCCGATACGGGCGACAGATATTTATCAACACCTGTGTTTGACTGATAAAATACCCCTTTGACCTAAGTCAAAGGGGTATTATTTTTACAAAGATTTATTTATCATTTCTGCATATCTTACGGTTTCCATTGCGTCCTTTGCGTACTTATCGGCACCGATAGCATCTGCATACTCCTGCGTCAGCACCGCTCCGCCGACAACAACCTTGCATTTTGGCGCTTCCTTTCGCAAAAGCTTGATGGTTTCCTCCATTGCAGGCACAGTAGTCGTCATAAGCGCACTGAGGCCTACGATAGGGGCATCAAGTTCAATCGCTTTTTTTGCGATAAGTTCAGGCGGAACATCTCTGCCTAAATCAACAGTATTAAATCCGTAGTTTTGCAAAATCAGTTTAACTATATTTTTGCCTATATCGTGAATGTCACCCTTTACGGTGGCGAGCACAACAGTGCATTTATCCGCCGCATTTTCAGTTGTTGCGGCTTCCTTGATTTTTTCAAACGCCGCCTTTGCAGCTTCGGCACTCATCAAAAGCTGGGGCAGGTACACAGTCTTTTTCTCAAACCCAACCCCTACAATATCAAGTGCGGGAATTATCTCTCCCTGTACGATTTCAAGTGGTTTGCAGGTTTTGAGAAGTTCCTCGGTAAGCATCGCCGACTTCTCTTTAAGTCCCTTTATTATCGCCCTCTGCAATTCTGACTTATATTCTATTCCCGTCTGTTTCGGAGAAGCATCAGAAACAACCTCCGTCTTCTTTGGAAGACTCTGTGTAAAATCTACATATTCCGCGCAATTTTCATCAAGTCCCTCTATTGCGCAAAAGGCATAATACGCCTTCATCATATCTTCTGAATACGGATTCATAATCGCCGCAGACAAGCCCTCATTCATTGCGAGTGCAAAAAATGTACTGTTTATAACATCTCTCACGGGCAACCCAAAGGAAACATTTGATACTCCCAATGATGTGTGGCATCCAAGCCTTTCTTTTATGTGCCTTACTGCGCGCAAGGTCTCTCTGCCCGCCGCAGAGTCTGCACTTATTGTAAGAGCAAGCGGGTCAAAAATGATCTCCTTTTTGGATATTCCGTAGTTTTCCGCCTCTTTTAATATCTTTTCTGCTATTTTAAGTCTGTCTTCGGCTTTTGATGGAATTCCGCCCTCGTCAAGTGTCAGGGCAACGACAAGTCCGCCGTATTTTTTCACAAGCGGGAATATTGCGTCCATACTCTCTTTTTTGCCGTTGACGGAATTTATCATCGCCTTGCCGTTATATCTGCGAAGAGCAGTTTCCATAGCCGATATATCGCTCGTGTCAATTTGCAGAGGTAAATTTATAACCGCCTGAAGTTCACAAACGGCAGTCTTGAGCATAGCCGCCTCGTCAATTTCGGGAAGCCCCACATTAACATCGAGGATGAGCGCACCTTTTTCCTGTTGCTCGATACCCTCTTTGAGTATATAGTCAATATCGTTTGCCCTCAGCGCTTCTTTAAACCTTTTCTTGCCTGTGGGATTGATACGCTCCCCAATCAATATTGGCTTTTTGCCAAAATCAACTGTGTGTGTATATGACGAAACGCAGGTTATATTCTTTTCGGTTATCGGCATGGGTGTGATATCAGCAGATGCCCCGACAAGAGCTTTTATATATTCAGGCGTTGTTCCGCAACAACCGCCAGCCAGCCTTACCCCCTCTTTTACAAGAGCGGTTACTTCTTTTGAAAATTCATCAGGCAGAACATCATAGACAGTTTTGCCTTCAACCGCTTTAGGAAGCCCTGCATTCGGTTTTAAAATCACGGGTACTGACGCGCGCTCTAAATACTCTCTTGCAACACCAGATAGCGCCTTTGGCCCGAGCGAACAGTTAATACCGATTGCGTCAGCGCCCATTCCCTCAAGCATTGTAACCATTGCCGCAGGCGATGCCCCCGTCATAAGCTTTCCGTCTTCGCCATATGCATTTGAAACAAATATCGGCAAATCGCTGTTTTCCTTTGCCGCAAGAAGCGCCGCCTTTGTTTCATAGCTATCATTCATCGTTTCTATAAATATAAGGTCAACACCGCAAGAAACACCGATTTTAACTGTTTCTGCAAAAACCGAAACGGCGTCCTCGAAATCAAAATCTCCGTACGGGGCAAGCATTCTGCCCGTAGGGCCTATATCGAGTGCAACCCATTTTTCCTGAGCTCCCACACTCAATTCTCTTGCCGTCTTTGCGTTATCCACTGCGGCTTTTATAATTTCTTTTAATTCATCTTTGTCAAACTTAAGAATGTTTGCGCCAAAGGTGTTTGCATTTACCACATTGCTCCCCGCATCAAAATAATCCTTATGGATTTTTATGATAGCTTCGCTATGAGACAAGTTCCAGCGTTCAGGAAGTTCCCCCGCCGAGAGTCCTTGCTCTTGCAGAAGTGTACCCATACCGCCGTCAAGATATATTATATTTTCTTTTAAATAATCAGTTATCTTCACTTGCATCTCTCCTATAACTGCAATCCGTCTTGTTGCAGCTTTTACAATCTCTGCGGTCTTTCATCTCTGCCGCATTATCCGATATACCAATAATCGCTGTAACCGATTTTGACGGTGACATAAGCATACTTTTGCCAAGTGCCAGACCTATCCGCTTTTGCGGGTTGAGTACCCTGAATATATCATTTTGCACATATATTGACAAATCGCCGTAACCCGCACTGAAACGCGGTCTTGTACCCTTGCCGAGCTTTTGCTTTTCCTCTTCAATTTTCATACAGAAAAGATTGCAAAGGCTCTCTATCCGCTCTGCACCTATTGCCTGAAAGAAAAGAGCTTTTGTAGGTGCTACAGCCCCGTATCTTGCAATCTGTCGGTCTATCTCAATCCCGACAGTTGCGGCAAAAACTACTACGCTTGAACAACCATTAAGATTTTTTGCAAGGTCCTTTGATTCAAGCTTTGCAAAACCAACATCCAAAAAATCTTCCTCCGCAGACAGCGAAAACTCACCCCAGCAAACTCTGTAAATAAGCTTATCATCTATCTCATCTAAACACTGCTCAAGAATTATCTCCATATCGGGTGTGAGCTCTCTCACCCCTGCATAACGCAATATTTCATCTTTATCTATTGGCGGTGCATCATATATCTTTGTATAAATTGTATTTCCCATAACTATCCTAAAATATCTGATAAGTTGCTTTGGATTTTCTCAGCAACATCAGGCTTATTCATTGAATATACGTGGACATTTTTAATTCCATTAGCAAACAAGTCGATAATCTGGTCGGTTGCATAGGCTATTCCCGCCTGCTTCATCGCCTCGGGCGAATGTCCGAATTTATCCACAAGACTTTTAAATCTCTGCGGCATAAAGGAGCCTGACAAGATTATCGCACGCTCTACCTGATTTGCGTTTGTTATAGGCATAATTCCGGGGATAATCGGGACTGTAACGCCCGCCTCCCTGATTTTATATAAGAAATTATAAAGAAGGTTATTATCAAAAAACATTTGAGTGGTCAAAAACGAGCATCCTGCGTCAACCTTTTCTTTTAAATAGCGTATATCCTCTTGTTGATTTTCGCTCTCTGGGTGTATCTCGGGATAGCAAGCCGCACCGATACAAAAATCCTCTCCGCTTGCCTTGATATCATAAATCAAATCTATTGCGTGGTGATAATCCCACTCATCACGCGGACTTTTCTGAAGTTCGGGCGTCAAGTCGCCGCGAAGTGCCATTATGTTTTCTATTCCGCAAGCTTTCATCTCTTCTATTTTAGCCTTAACCGTCTCCTTTGTAGACGAAACGCACGTAAGATGTGCAAGGGTCGGAACGCCATACTTCTCTTTGATATTTTTCGCAATATCAAGGGTATATCTGCTCGTTCCCCCTCCCGCTCCGTATGTAACGCTCATAAAAGACGGGCGCAACTTCGCAATTTCTTCCGTAGCCGTTCTTACCGACTCAAAAGCCGTACTGCTCTTGGGCGGAAAAACCTCAAAAGAAAGCGATAATTTATCACTTTTAAATAATTCGGTTAACTTCATATAAAACACCTCTGTGGGATTAATAATCCTCGCTTATGTAATCGGGCGGAAAAAGCAAAAGTTCGGGGTTTTTGCAATAATATTTAAACAGCTTTATTGCCGCCGCAAAATAGTATCCGTCACATATACGCTCATCGAGAACAAATCGCATAGTAATGACCTTTTTTCTCTCTACACTTCCATCATCCTGAAGCTCACGGCAAATCTTTTTCTTGCCTATCGCAAGGAAGATAGATGTTGTACCAAACTCATAGAGATGATGGTATATTGAGTTAAGACCTATGGAACCTACGTTGGTAACAAATATGCTTGAGTGGAACGGGCTTACTTTATTTATAATCTTAGGCATCATACCCATAGAATCCAAGTTGCGCATCAACCAGACAAAAAACTTCTTGATAAAGCCCGGTAGTAAATTCAAAAGACGAATTGTAATATCGGTGCCGTTTCCCTGCGCCTTTTCCTCTTCCTCTCTTGCAAGCTCCACCTGCTCATTGAATTTTCTTGCAATATCGGCAAGAGTATCTGTAGGCTCAAACACAGGCATAACTATTGCCTCTTCTCCGTCCTCACCCATACTCTTTTTAACCGCAAGCGACGCGCGCAGATAACTTCTTGAATATATCTTACGTCCGCTGACAAATCTGTTTATTCTCGGTTTTTGAACCATCGTTCTTATAACCGCGGCAACAAACAGATGATAAGTAGATAAATTAGGAATGTCTTTTCTGTTTTCCACGATAAACTGGCGAAGTCCCGTTATGTCGATTTCTTCCTCAAAGAAAATCTGACTGTCAAGACGCGAACGCATAATATGCGGAATAATCTCAAACATTGGGTCCATCTGTCTTACCCTGAAGCCGTCGTATCTGTCGCCGAAGCGACGTTTTCTTCTAACTTCTTTTTCCATTGTTTCCTCCGTGCACCGCCTTATATTTTAAAGCTTTGCATATTTATTCTATTCACTTATGTTTGATGCTTAAACATTATAACATTCTTCGTCAAAATAATCAAGTTTTTACAAGCATTTGATATATTTCGCTTATCCCCTTGGAAAAACCAAAAAATTTTTGAACAATTGCCCGCAATACCATTTTATATTTATAAAAAAATCGAAATTTTTATTTATCCAATTCCACTACCCATAATTTTTGTAGGGGAGGGTTTCCACGCCCTCCCACAATATACAGATGCAGCAAAACAGCCTGACGTATGCCAGGCTGTTTTATACAGTTATCTATTCAATATAAGCTTTGTAAGTTCAACGGGGTCAACGATCTTGCCATCTTTGTAGACACGCATATTCCCTGATGCGATTTCATCAATCAGAATTACCTCGTCATTGTTGTAACCAAACTCAAACTTAATATCCCACAAATCAAGACCGATTGTCTTTAAATCGTCAGCAACGATTTTTGTAATCTTAAGAGTCTGCTCCTTCATACTCTCGAACATCTTTTCACTCATTACGCCGAGTGCTGCAAGACCTTCGCTTGTAACGAGCGGATCACCCTTCTCGTCATTTTTGAAAGTACATTCTACATAACCGCCGGGGAGAGCTGTTCCATCCTCGATATATTCGCCATATCTGCGGATAAAGCTTCCTGTTGCAACAAGTCTGCATATAACCTCAAGACCATGACCGAAAACTTTTCCGGGGAGAACCTCCATTGTTGCCTCTTCTACATCTGCGCTCACATAATGAGTCTTAATTCCAGCCTCTTTAAGCAAATCAAAATAATAAACCGAGGTTCGAAGATTTGCCTTACCGATACCCTCTATTTTAAGGCCAACACTATTCTCGCCAGGATCAAAAACGCCGTCTTTACCGGTACAATCATCCTTAAACTTCAGCAATACGTTTCCGTTATCAAGGCTGTATACGTCCTTTGTTTTACCTTCATAAATCTTTTTCATAAACGAAACCCCTTTTCATTATTTTGTAGACCAACAAATTTATTTTATTATAATTGTTCAAAAAAATCAAGAAAAATTTTCACATTATCATTTTTTAATATGGTATTAATTATGTCAATGTGCACAAAAATTGTCAATTCTCGTAATTTGTCGGCAAATTTTTTATTTACAACCGAATATAATTAGTGTATAATACTTGTATTATTATTGAATTAAAAGTATCACAGAAAGGGTGTAACTTATATGTATATAGGAATAGATTTGGGCGGAACAAATATCGCCATAGGTCTTGTAGACAAAAGCGGTAAAATTATAAGCTCGGGTTCCAGACCAACAGAGGCAAAGCGTCATTATTCAGAAATAGTCAAAGATATGGCAGAGCTTAGCTTTGAGCTTATGGAGAAAGCAGGTCTTTCAAAAAGCGATATCGAAGGCGTCGGCATCGGCAGTCCCGGAACTATTGACAGCAAGAACGGAGTTGTTATCTATTCGAATAATATAGAATGGAACAATGTTCCCCTTGCTGATGAACTAAAAAAATACATAGACGTTCCCATTGCGGTTGAAAATGACGCAAATGCTGCGGCATACGGCGAATATTACATCAACGGCAATAATGTTGACAGCTTTGTCGCAATAACTCTCGGCACAGGCGTTGGCGGCGGTGTTATCATAAACAAGGGAATTTATCGCGGCTTTAATGGTGCAGGCGGTGAGCTTGGCCACTCTGTTTTAATACACAACAGCGATAATCTTTGCACCTGCGGAAGATATGGCTGCTGGGAAACTTACGCATCGGTTACTGCTCTTATTTCTCAAACCAAAAAGGCAATCGAAGAAAATCCCGACAGTCTTATGGCAAAATCCGCAAAGGAAAACGGAAAGGTCAGCGGCAGAACCGCATTTGACGCTGCCAAGGCGGGCGACGCCGCAGCGCAAAAGGTTGTTGACCAATACATAGAATATGTAGCAAGCGGTATAACAAATATGATAAACATATTTCAACCCGAAATACTTGTTATCGGCGGCGGTATCAGCAAAGAGGGTGATTACCTCTTAAATCCCATCAAGGAATATGCAAAGAAATATTCATATTGTAAAGCGGTTGAGCAAACTGAAATAAAAATCGCTACACTTATGAACGATGCCGGAATAATCGGGGCGGCTCTCGCTTCTGCCCTTTAAACAAGAAAAACCACCTGCCAAGGTGGTTTTTCTGTTTAAAAGCTTCTTACAAATTCGCACATTTCATCGTAGTTCTCTTCTATACTTTTAGCAAGCTTAATCTGACATCTTGCACGCACAATGTTGTGGTCGGGATAATTAATTTTAAAATATTTATCTCCTGTAATATAATCGTCCAGAAACCTCGCCGCAAGCTCTATTGTTATTGAGAACATAGCAAGAATAAGATTTTCTGTCTCTTCTTTTGTCCACGCATTCTTAACCTTGCTTAAAAATCCTTCTGTAAGCACTTTGAATTTCTCCATGCTGAGTCCAACCTTGCTCAAATCAGGTTCGTCCTCTTTAGCAGTATTGCATATCGAACGCGCGGCATCTCCGTAATCATACAAAGCAAGGCCGGGCATTACAGTATCAAGGTCAATAACCACAAGAGGTTTATTGGTTTCTTTCGAGAACAGAATATTGTTAAGCTTGGTATCGTTATGCGCCACTCTTACGGGGAATTCCCCGTTATTATACTTTTCGCTAAGAGCACTTGCCTTTTCGCGCACAGATTTAATGTACTCAATCTCCTCCGACGCCTCTTCTACTCTGCCATAAACATTATCCCAAACGTGAAGAAATAACATATCAAGTCTCTTTTTAGTGTTATGAAAATCAGGAAGTGTTTCATAAAGGAGCTTGCCGTCGAAGTCTGAAAGCTCCATCTGGAACTCACCATATGCTTCTCCCGTTGCGCGAATTATGTCCAAATCCTCGCAAATGTTGTAGGTTATAGATTCAATATAGTTCATAACACGCCAGAATCCACCCTCAGCATAGAGGTAGTTTTTACCCTCCTCTGTGTGATAAAAATGCAAGGTGACTCTGTCGGGGCACTTTTTTCTTATGTGCGTTGTTACATAATCTATATTCTGCATTATTTCAACGGGATTTTTAAATACATATGTATTAATCTTCTGAAAAATATAAGATTTAAGGGCATTTCCTTCCCCCTGATATGTAACCTTATATGTCGCATTAATGTTTCCGTTTTTAATCACGTCATAAGTGTAGGGCGTTCCCGCAAGGCGAAACGCCTTACCTACCCGTGTGATTTCTTCCCATATTTCCTGACTGGCTATGTTTATCATAAATCCGGATAACATCCTTTCTCAATCAAAGCCGTGATTTCCTTAACCACGGTGTCCTTATCTTCTTTATAGGTAACACCAAACCACTTGTCAGCCGAGGTCAGCACCTCTACCTCAGCTAAGCCCTTTTTCAGCATATCATCAACAACAATGGGAACCAGGTATTCGCTTGTTATGTCACCCTCTTTAACATTTGAAAGAAACGCTTTGAAATCCTCTTTGAGATAATCTATAAACTCGGGCATAAATCCCCACAAATTCATAGACACAAGGGCGTCATCGGGAATAGTTGTATAGCTTCCATCAGCATTTTCGATTGCTGCACTGCCGTCTTTTTTGATGATGTTCTTGGTTTCGCAAACTCCCGCAAGCTTGTTGTCAGGCGAAAGACTGCAAACGCCACGTGTTACACCGCCATTATCGCTCAAAGTATTTTTAAGCTTAAATGCGACCATACCCATCTTGTCTACGCCGCCGCCCTCATTGTGACATTTGCTTAAAAAGTCATAAATTTTAACAAACGCTTCTTTTCCATAATAGTCGTCTGCGTTTATTACTGCAAAAGGCTCATTCACAACACCTCTGCACGCAAGTATCGCCTGACCTGTTCCCCAGGGCTTTGTGCGGTCTGCGGGACATTCAAATCCCTCGGGCAAATCGTCTCTCTCCTGGAAAACATATTCTACGTCACACATTTTTTCAATTCGGTTGCCTATTATTTCTCTGAAATCCGCTTCTATATCCTTGCGGATTATGAAAACTATTTTATTAAAACCCGCCTTAAGTGCATCATAGATGGAATAATCCATAATTATTTCGCCTTTTGGCCCGATTTTTTCGAGCTGCTTGATTCCTCCGCCATATCTCGAACCTATTCCAGCCGCCATAATAACAAGTGTTGTTTTCATTTTGACTTCATCCCTTCTTTTTAATATCATATTCAGGCACAATCTCTGCGAGTACTTGCCGTACCCGTTCATTGTCAGAGATAACCTCTTTTAATTTTTCAAGTCCTTTATCTATATCTTTTAGCCTGCTTTGCCCGCTGTTTTGCATAACGGATATCTTTCTATTTTCGGTCTTTTCTGCTATCCGTCCGTCTTCGATAAGCTCTTCAAAGAGCTTATCTCCCGCCCGAAGACCCGTAAACTCTATCCTGATGTCCTTATCAGGAATATATCCGTATTGTTCTATCATATTTTTTGCCAAATCATATATCCTCACAGGGTTTCCCATATCGAGAGCAAAGGTTTCTCCTCCCTGTGCATATGCGGTCGCCTGAAGAACAAGCTGTACCGCCTCTGTGGTTGTCATAAAAAACCTTGTTACATCAATATGGGTGACCGTAACAGGTCCGCCACTCTCTATTTGTTTTATAAACTGCGGAACAACCGAGCCAGCCGACCCGAGCACGTTACCAAAACGCACTGCCGCAAAAACTGTTTGGCTTTTTTCTTGTATGGCTTCTGTTATCATTTCGCCTATCCGCTTTGTAGCGCCCAGAACACTTATCGGTTTTACCGCCTTGTCCGTAGAAATGAAAACAAATTTCTCCGCCCCATACTTATCTGCACAAACAACTGTATTATATGTTCCAAACACATTGTTCTTAACCGCTTCACCCGGATTTGCTTCCATAAGAGGAACGTGCTTGTGCGCCGCCGCGTGAAAAACCATGTTCGGTCTGTGCTTTGCAAAAACCTCGTCCATTCTTGCCATATCTCTGACCGATGCAATCTCTGCATCAATATTCACATCGGGATATAGCTCTGTAAACTCTCTTAAAAGATTATAAACGTTATTTTCATAAATATCAAGCACTACAAGTCTTTTTGGTGAAAATTCCATCACCTGTCTGCAAAGCTGCGAACCTATAGAACCTCCTCCGCCTGTAACGAGAACGGTTTTTCCCTTTATGTTTTCTTTAATCAGCTTATCATCAAGACAGACAGGCTCTCGCCCGAGCAAATCCTCTATGTTGATACTTTTATTGCGTCTTCTCTTTATATACTTCATACTTATAACTTCCTTAACGCAAAATCTATATTTATATAATATCATAGCAAAAGAAAAAACGCAAGAGTTCTAATGGAAATTAAAGCTCTTGCGGATAATATGCTTGACAGAATTTAATTTGCTAAAGCGGTTGGTTTCTCCCAATTCATAGAGATATTTGTAATTTATAATGAAATATCTCACTTTGCTCGATGTGAAATAATCCTGACGGATTATGAAATATTTTTCTTTTAGAAAAATGTGAAATAAAATTTGCCTTTTCATATTGCGTAGCAATATTTCATACACGAAGTGTATTTCATAGCGAAGCTATTTCACTTGCCGCAGGCAAATTTCATTGAAAAAGCGACTTGTCGAAACAAGTCGCTTTTTCTGGTCGGAGTGACTGGATTCGAACCAGCGGCCACCTGAACCCCATTCAGGTACTCTACCAAACTGAGCCACACCCCGTTATTTGCAACGAATACTATTATATAACACAACCACCATAAATGTCAAGGGTTTTTTTGTATTTTCTGCAAATTTATAATCCTACAATCAAATTGGCAACTATTGCAAATAAAGTTCCAAGCGTAGCGCCCGCAAAAACCTCAAGTGGAGTATGCCCGAGTATCTCTTTTAAACGTATTTGTTTTTCGATGGGGTCTGTTTCTTTCCATGCATCAGTTATCATATTTATCATTTTCGCTTGCTGTCCTGCTGCTCTTCTTATTCCTGACGCATCATACATAACTATAAAGGCAAGTGCCGCACATATAACAAACGTGGTTGAATTAAACCCATCGTGTATACCCACCGCAACGGCAAGGCACGAAACAATAGTAGAATGTGATGACGGCATCCCGCCCGGTCCCATAAAGCGAGTCATATCAAGATGTTTTTCCTTTACGCAAACAAGCACACCCTTGAGCACGCACGAAAATATCCACGCAAGGAAAACCGTAAAAAATATTTTATTTTCAAGCAATTCTGTCAGAAACACTAAACCAACTCCATTTTAATAACTTCGTCCAAGCAAATAATCCGCAAGTGCGGTTAAAAACCACGCCGACTCTCCAAAAATATCGAGTGCCTCCTTTGCTTCCTCCGTTACCTTTTTAAGATAGGCTTCTGCCCCGTCTATACCAAGCAGAGAAACAAAGGTTACCTTTCCGCCCTCTTCATCACTGCCGACGGGCTTACCTAAAACAGCCTCGTCGCCCGTAACATCAAGTATATCATCCTTTATTTGAAAGGCAAGTCCAATCTTTGATGAAAACTCATCAATAGCGGACACCCGCACATCATCTTCAGAAGCCTTTGCACAAAGGCATCCGCAAATCGCCGCCGCTCGTATGAGAGCACCAGTCTTTCCTTCGTGCTTTAAAATAATTTCTTCCAAAGTGACGTCGTTTCGGTTTTCATGCTGAAGGTCAATAACCTGACCCCCAATCATCCCCCATACGCCCGAGGCTTTTGCAAGACAATTTGTTATATCAAGCAAATTTTCTCCGCAGAGCGAACCAAAATCTTCTTTGCAGGATAAAATTTCAAACGCACAGTTTAAAAGTCCATCCCCCGCCAGAAGCGCGGTGCTTTCGCCGTAAACCTTATGACAGGTAGGTCTTCCGCGTCTTAAATCGTCATCATCCATACAAGGCAAATCATCGTGTATCAATGAATAATTATGCACACATTCAACCGCAAGAGAAACCCTTGCCGCATCATCTGCATCTGCGCCGAAAAGCTCCGCCACCCCCATTGTGAGCACAGGGCGCATACGCTTGCCCCCTGCAGATATGGCGTAGTGCATTGCTTCTAAAACCTCACCCTGAGGAATATCTCTTTTTTCAAAATATGTATTTATTTGTCCCTCGATAGCCTTTAAATATGTATCATATTTAGTTTTAAAATCCATGCACAACACCTCTACAAAACAGAGTTATTCCGAAAGTCCGCCAAATGGCTGTTCTTCCATCTCACCGTCGCGGTTTTTCATCAAAACAGTTATTTTCTGTTCAGCGGCGTTGAGAGCCTCGGTACATTCACGGGTGAGGTGAACGCCCTTTTCAAACAGAGCTATCATATCCTCAAGGCTTACATCATTTGCCTCAAGCGATTTTACAACCTGCTCAAGCTCGGATAAATTTTTTTCAAATCCTTGTTTTACTTCATTATTATTCATCCTAAATCACCCTATCTTTACTACATTTGTATAAATATCGCCGTCTGCAACCTTAACAACCAAGCCATCGCCCGCCTTTACCTGCTCTACCGACCTTACAAGCTTGCCTTTTTCATCACTTGCAAGGGCGTATCCTCTGCCAAGTGTCCCGAGCGGGCTTAAACCGTCAAGACGCGCCGCACATTCTGCGAGAAGTCTTTTCTTTTCTCCCGCCGCATTTTTGTAGGCGGCATCCATCATATATGTAACGCTGTCAAGTCTTTGTCTGTTATCATCGATTTTTCGTATCGGATTTTTGAATATCGGACGGTCGCTGCAGGCATTTACTCTAAGGCGTCGGTTTTCAAGCCCTCTCATCGCCTGTCTGAAAATGCGGGTATATACATTATTAAATTTTTCAATAAGCTCGGTCTGCGAGGGGACTACAAGCTCTGCCGCCGCAGACGGAGTCGGAGCGCGCAAATCCGCAACAAAATCCGAAATTGTAAAATCTATCTCGTGACCTACCGCCGAAACGATTGGTATTTCACTTTTATATATGGCACGGGCAACAATCTCCTCATTAAATGACCACAAATCCTCAATCGAGCCGCCGCCTCTGCCCACAATCAACACATCTGCAAGCTTTGCCGCATTAAAATATTCTATTGCAGAGACAATACTCTCTGCCGAATTTTCACCCTGAACCAAAACGGGATACAAAATAATATCCGCAAAAGAAAAACGCCTCGTCAGGACATTTATTATATCCCTTATTGCCGCACCTGTCGGCGCAGTAACGACGCCTACCCTCTTTGGATATTTGGGAAGCGGCTTCTTATGTGCCGCATCAAATAAGCCTTCTTCCGAAAGCTTTATCTTAAGCTGTTCAAATGCAGCATAGAGGTCGCCCTGACCGTCCTGCTGCATATCATCTATATAAAGCTGATATTGTCCGTCACGTTCGTAAACGCTAACTCTGCCGCGCGCAATAACTTTCATTCCGTTCTGGGGTTTGAAGTTGAGCTTGCCCGCCGCAGACCTGAACATAACCGCCCTCATAACACCGCTCTCATCTTTCAGCGACATATACATATGTCCTGATGAATGTGCTTTAAAGTTTGAAAGCTCACCCTTTACAAGTACATCAGAGAGAATGTCGTCGCGCGATATTACCTCTTTTATATATAAATTTACTTGAGTTACCGAAAGTGCTTGTCTTTCATTCATAACCATCACTTTATCCGATTTCGTTCTTTATTTTACCTAAAATCCCGTTGACAAATGGCGCCGCCTCTTCACCCTCGTATTCTTTGGCAAGGGCAACAGCCTCATTTACCGAAACTGCAGGTGGTATGTCGTCCATATATTTCATTTCATAAACCGCCAGACGCAACAGAGCAAGGCTGACAGACGATATTCTGTCAACCTGCCAATCCTTTGTATATCCAGAGAGGATTTCATCTATCTCATCAATCTTCTCTACTGCCCCCAGCACAACATTTTCTATATATCCCGTCTGTGCGCCTGCCTTGTTATCAGCGAAAAAATCTTCGAGTATAGTTGCCGTCTCGTCGGGGCGGAACTTATACTGAAACAACATCAAAAATGCTTGCTCACGCGCTTTTGTTCTGTTCATTTTCCTACTCCGCCTCTGTTTCTGCCTTTTCCTCTTTTTTGGTCTTCGCCTTGCTCTCTGAAGGAACATTTATTCCGTCAACAGAAACATTTACAGTCGAAATTTTGAGGTCTGTCATAGCTTCAATCTCACTCTTTACCTTCTCCTGAACCTTATTCGCAACTTCCTGGACCTTTGCGCCATACTCAACAATAATTGATAAATCAAGAGAGGTATTTCCTTCCTCGGTTGTAATCTTTACGCCCTTTGACAAATTCTTCTTGCCGATAAGCTCGGCAAAGCCACCTGCAACGCCTGTTACCATGCCTGCAACTCCGTCAACTTCTGTTGCCGCAAGAGAGGCTATAACCGCAACAACCTCATCAGAAATGTTAACCTTTCCGTTATTTTCAAAAATTTCAGGATTAATATTATTTTCCATAAAGAATACCTCCTTTATATCTCTTGCAGATAGTATAGCACATAAACAGAAAAACCGCAAGTTTTTTCTTACCCTATTTTAAAGACACCGCAAAAGCGGGCAATCAGCATATGCCCGCTTTCTCGTTTAAAGAGCAGTAATTTTAATGTTTTTCACAGGAACATTTGTTTCGCTCACAATTATATCTTTTATTTGCGCCACTTTAGAGCCGTCTACCTCTCCGCCCTTTACTGTCACCGCCACATTATTTTCATCAACATATGCAATGCAGTCATCAAATCCCTTTGAAAGCACCATTGCTTCTATGTTGCGCTCCTTTTCTGCGTTTGCGGTTTCCTGAGTGATTTTCTTTTCTGCATCCTTTTTGGCTTCCTGCGATGCATCCGAGCTTTCCTTGATTTTCGCCCATTCCTCACTCGATCTGCTGCGCGCTAAATCCCGCTCCTGCTTGAGTTTTGCAAGCTCGCCCGATCCTTTGTTTTCATTATTTTGCGCATTGTCATCAGATTTATCCTCTTTATCGCCGTTTACCTGCACTACATCTCCCGATGTCGGGACTGCGGACATAATCTGATCCTGCTCCACCGTCCACCGATAGTAGCCCGCCGTTATAACCAATGCTACAAGTCCAAACAAAAGTATCTGCTTGCCCCTGAATTGAAATTTCTTTTTTTGATTACTCATAAAATATCATTCCTTTCGTTTTTTACTAATATGTAACCTGTATCCTATGAGGCGAAATTCCGTAAATCGCACGCACCGCTTCATAGATTTTAATTCTTACCGATTCGTCGGATGCTCCTGTTGCAACAATCAACGCTCCCGATACCCTCGGTGTTTTTTCCTTTAATGTGTATGGTTGTGCATTAGAGCTTCTCCCGCTCATCACTACTACCTCTTCGCTCTCTGTTTTCAGGCTATCGCCCGATTCATCCGTCGAGCTTTTAATATCTTTAGCGGGGACAACCTCACCTCCGTCATCAAACCTTATATACACCGAGACATCTCCTGCCCCGTCAATCTTTTTCAAAACCTTTTCGAGTCTCTCCTCCTGCTCCTTTTCATAATTGCTCGTTTTGACTGTCTTTGTATTTGAATTTTCATTATCCTCCGCCTTTGTGAAATTTCCTGCGGCAAGAATTACAATAGCAATAATTATCACCCATATCAAAAGCATATTCGGCTTTTTTCTGTCATATGCCGTCTCGGATGACTTTTCCGCTTTTTTCAAAATTTCTTTAACTACCATAATCCTTCTGTGCATCCTCCCGCTTCGTATCACAAACAACGATTTCGCTGTCCGTAAGTCCGTAACTTTCCTTAATTTTCCCGATTACAACATCGCTGATTTCTGCACCGTTTGCCTCTATCTTTATCATTTTTATCTTGCCGAAATTCTCTTTATCCTCGCAAATGTCACAAGTTATTTGGGCATTATCTATGCTTCCTATCTCTGATTTGATTGCATCACAGAGCTTCTCTTTATATATTTTCACTATATCATCATATCTCTCCGTATCGTTTGCTTCTCTTCCCTTATATTCTGTGCTGATGTCAGGCATCTCGCCAAAATCCGCTCCCCTCATTCCCGTGACAAACGGCGATAGAAAAGCTAAAACAAGCATAAGCCCTATTGTAAGCTGTATATATTTTTTATAATTTCCGCCCGGGAGTATCATTTCGCACATCGAGCCAAAAACTATGATACCCGCCACCGACAAAATCCATGACCGCAAAACTTCTGTCATCTGCCTCTACCTCCCAAGGTATACCGCGCTGTTGCCTGCATTAATCATTATAGTAAGAACTATCACAAACATAACCGTAACTGTAACCAGCATCGAAAACAATACCGATATTGAGTCCGCAAGCCTTGATATGCAAAGGACAACCTTGTTGTCTGAAATTGGTTCTGTGAGTGCAGCCGTAATTCTGAAAAGCATCAAAACTCCCGCTATTTGAACGACAGGATAAACGGCTATAAGTACGATGCATATAATTCCGAGTATCCCTACCGAATTCTTTATAACTATACTGCAGTTCATAACTGTTTCTACAGATTCTGCGAGAATGCCCCCGACAACGGGGACAAGGTTTGACGCCGCAAACTTACTTATTTTAAGCGTTAGTCCGTCAACCCCTGCAGACATAATGCTTTTTATCCCCGCAAAGCTCACAAACACGGTAAGCACAATCGAAAGTCCCCACCTGACCGCACTGCCGAGCAGCTTTGCCATTCTGTCAGTTTTGAACTTATCCGACATTCCGCCCACAATATTGAGTGCAGCGGTAATCATCACGGCGGGTATAAAGAACATCTCAATAAGCCATACCGCTACCTCTACCATAGCAAGAAGAGTAGGCTCGAGCGACGCGGCTGACACTACGGCTCCGCTCGTTATCAGCGCCGTAATTATTATAGGCACAATCACCCTCATAAATATCGCTATACTGCTGACAGTCTGTGCAACCTGCAGCGATGCATCGTAAAAAGCCGCCGCACATATTCCCGATATTATGATATAGCACGCATAAAAGGCAGAGGTTGAAATCCCCTCGCTCCCGAACCCATCTTTGAGTCCCGACAGGTATGAGCACAGCACCGACAGCGCAAGCACAATCGCAAGGAGCTTTGCATTATCGGTAATTGCTCCAAAAAAAATCTTCAAAAGGTATCGGATTGCCTCTTTCGGCTCAAACGAAAACTTCCCCGAATTAAGCTCATCGAGTATTGCCGATGGTTCGAATTCGGGAATATTTTCCGCAAGGGACAGACCCTTTGCAATCTCATCGCCATAAACCTCTGAATATCCCGAAAGTATATTTTCTGTATCATATGCTTCTTCTGCATCCGTCTCGAGAGGCAGCATTAAAAGCATAATGAGTAATATCATTTTTCTCAATATGTATCTTTTTTTCATATTCGAAAAGCTCCTAAAAGCTTATTATTTTATAAACAAGCTCAAGCAAATTGTATATTATCGGCATAGAGAGGGTTATGATAACTATTTTGCCTCCAAGCTCAATCTTACTTGCAATCGCACTCTCGCCCGCATCTGCGCAAATATCCGACGCAAACTGGCAAATATATGCAACTCCTATTATTTTAATAACCGTTTGCATATGGGCAAGACCTATGCCCGTTGTTTCCGCTATCTCGGCAAAGGCATCGGTTGCTACCCTTAAATAAGGAATGCATATTCCTAAAATCGCAAGCACGGTTAATATAGGGATTGCTATTGCGATTTCAGGCTTATATTGACGCACAAGTATGGACAGCGCCGCTCCCGTTATCCCTATGGCTATCACCTTGTATATCAGCATATCAAAGTCCAAATAGAGATTTTATTGTTTCAAAAAGCTCGCTTATTTCTTTTACCACAACCAAAAGAACAACCACAAGCCCTGCGATTGTTGTCATCATCGCCTGGTCCTCGCGACCTGCACGAACAAGCAATGTGTTTAGTACCGCCACCAATATTCCTATTGCCGCTACCTTAAAAATTAAATCTACCCCCGCCATATATCCTCCACAAATTTACAAAAGCAGTATAACTACAAATATTCCGCCAAGAAACCCGAACCCGCGCCACATTCCGCTTTTTTTATCGCGCTCTCCCTCCGCCTCTGTCTGTGCCACTTTAAGCCTGGCAATTGCAGCATTTATATTGGAAAGCTCATTTTCAACATCGCCCGTTCCAAGCTTCTGTGCAAAATCAATCAGTATATCCATATCCTCCCTCTTTAAGCAAAGGGAGGCTTTATTCTCACGAACCGCTCTGTCAAACGCATCAGATGATGAGGAAGAGTCTTTAATAAGTTCATCGGCGGCTGACAACAAAATTCTGCCAACCGCTCCTCTGCGTGCTCTTCCCGCACCTTGCAACGCCTCTGAAACGGGCATTTTTAAAAAGCCGATACTGAACCCCATCTGCTCTATTGCCAGACGCAGTTGCTCTATCTGTTTTACTCTTATGTCAAACCCCGATGATACCAATATACCTATGTACCCACCGCCTACAACTATTGCCACAAGAGCAAAAATTTTAAGCGTACCGTTCAAATCTTCATCACCTTTGCTTCCACAAGGGCTTCGGCAAGCGAATAATCTCTCTTTAAAATTATTGCCTGCTCAAAAATCTTGTCGTCCGTTATCGGTTTTAAAAGTCTTCTGTTTAAAACCTCTCCCAGATTATCCCCATGCGTTGATGCTATTATTTTAACTCCCGTTCCCGCCGCAATCCTGAGCGCCTCTGCGTCTCTCTCCGACGCAATTTCGTCGCTTATGATAACCTTGGGTGACATCGTGCGAAGCAGTATTTCTATCGCAAGTGCTTTCGGTGCA
Source organism: uncultured Clostridia bacterium (assembly GCA_937911665.1). GTDB lineage: Bacteria > Bacillota > Clostridia > Monoglobales > Monoglobaceae > UMGS1820. The sequence continues at coordinate 24,167 of CALDQB010000049.1, forward strand.
CCGTCGATAACATCAGTCTGTGCACCTATGTCATTTGACGGAATTCCCTTATACATTGCCGCAAGTTCGCCTCGGTCATCGGCAATTCCGCACTTAAAGCCTCTGTCTGATACCTGTCTTGCGATATCCCGCAGAAGTGTTGTTTTCCCCGTCTGGGGCGGCGAAATTATAAGGGTGCTTTTTACATCGTTTCCGCAGATAATTGATTTCATAACTCCGTCGGCAATCCCCGTAATCTGATGCGCCACTCTGAAATTAAGCGAGCTTATTTCCCTAAACGCCCTGATTTCTCCATTATCGCAGACCACTTTTCCGCAAATGCCGACGCGGTGGCCTCCTTTGATTGTGATAAACCCCTGACGAATTTCCTCCATGTGCGCATAAACCGAGTTCTCGCATACGGCAGAAAACGCCGTCTGCACCTCTTCGTCCGAAACCTTATAAGCATCACTTTCATAATTGCTGACCCCTCCCGTAGATGTGATAAAACAACTCTCACCCGATACGCCTATTGTCAGAGGTGCTCCGCCCCGCAGGCGTATTTCCTCTACTGTTATCCATTCATCTGCAAGAATGTCTGATATCATCCTGCGGATATTGGAGGGAAGGTAGGGGAGTATCTCAAGTGTCCTTTGTTTTTCCATTCCAATCTTCCTTTCGGTAATGACTTCGGTTAGTCTATGTAAATATTGTTATGATACTTTGTCCCAAAATAGAACCTGTCCACAAAAAAAAGAGAGGGACGCTCCCTCTCTTCTCTCTATGCTGTCCGTTTCATAAGACACCGATATGAAATACATAAATACACGCCGAGTGCAATACACGTCAGTGCCCAGGTAAACGGATACGTAAAATATACACATTCAATCGTATTATACATTGGCAAGACAAATATAAGCCAGAGAATACGCACCCCGCATACTCCCAGAACAGTCGTTATCATCGGGAATATCGGCTTACCCACTCCCCTGATTGCCGCCGTGAGAACACCCATTGCAGCTGCTATAAAATTAGGCAAAGCAAGGTAGAACATACGCGTCATTCCGTATTCCATTGCCTCAGGGTTATTCGAAATAAAAATCGACAATAGCGGTTCTCTTATTATATATGAACCCACTCCCAATACCAAGGAAACCATCATAGCTCCTGCCAGAGAAATGCAAGTTGCCGTTTTGATACGCTTATACTTTTTAGCACCGTAATTCCGTGAAACAAAAGTCAACGCACATTCCGAAAACGCGTTGTTGCACACATCGTAATATGCATCGATATTTCTTGCTGCAGTATTACCCGCAAGTGCCGCCTCGCCAAATGAGTTTATAGATGCCTGTATCATCAGATTTGGTAACGAAAACATACAGCTTTGTATTCCTGCAGGAAGCCCGAATTTAAGCACCGCCAAAAGCTTATCCTTATAAATTCTTATCTTCTTTATCGATACCCGACACGCAGAATTGATTTTAGTAAGTTCACGCAGTACCAATACTGCCGAAAGCGCATTGGCAACAACAGTTGCAAGAGCAACCCCCGCAACCTCCATATTAAACCCAATTACAAAAACAAGATTGAGTATTACATTCAAAATTCCGCCAAGAGTAAGGTAAATAAAGGGCCGTTTTGTATCGCCGTTTGCCCGCAAAATAGCTGCCCCGAAATTATACAAAAGCAAAACGGGAGCGCCTGCAAAATATATGCGAAAATATATAATCGCACCCTCGAGCACGTTTTCAGGAGTGTCCATCATCACAAGAGCGGGTCTTGCAACAAATATGCCCACAATCCCTATAAATACGCCTGATATTAAAGCTGTTGCAACCGCATTGTGAGAATGCCGACGTGCTCCCTCTTCATCGTTTGCACCAAGCGCAAAGGAAACAACAATAGAGGTGCCCGTCGAAAGCCCGATAAAAAGATTTATAAGTAGGTGAATAAGTGTGGTTGTTGCTCCTACAGATGCCAGGGCATCACTGCCCGCAAACTGTCCGACAACCGCACTGTCAGCAGCAGAAAATGTAATTTGCAGAACATTTGTCAAAATCAGAGGAATAGAAAAACGCAGCATATTCCCAAGCATTGAGCCTTCTGTCATTACAATCTCTCTTTTGCTCATTTTTGTCATCTCTTCTCTTTTTAAAACTCTGTCGGGATTCCCGACAGAGTTTAATGATCATTTTATATGTTAGAAAGCGCCTGCTCGATATCCTCGATTATATCCTCTACATTTTCGATACCAACCGAAAATCTGATAAGGTCGGGTGTTACGCCTGCCGCTTCGAGTTCTTCATCATTTAACTGTCTGTGAGTATGGCTCGCAGGATGAAGAACCGAAGTTCTCGCATCGGCGACGTGGGTAACTATAGCCGCAAGCTTTAAGCTGTCCATAAACTTAACCGCTGCTTCTCTTCCGCCCTTTACGCCAAAAGAGATAACTCCGCAAGAGCCGTTTGGAAGATATTTCTGCGCCAAATCATAATATTTGTCGCCCTCAAGTCCACAGAATTTAACCCACGAAATCTTATCGTTTTTCTCAAGATACTCTGCAACCGCCTGTGCATTACTGCAATGACGTTCCATACGGAGAGGCAGAGTTTCAAGTCCCAGATTGAGTAAAAACGCATTGTGCGGAGACAGGATTGAACCCAAATCTCTCATAACCTGAGCTGTAAGCTTGGTTATATACGCTGCCTTACCGAACTTTTCAGTATATGTTATACCATGATAAGATGCATCAGGGGTAGTAAGTCCGGGGAACTTTCCGCTCTCTTCCCAATCGAAATTTCCGCTGTCTATAACAACGCCGCCAACACTTGTCGCATGTCCGTCCATATATTTGGTTGTGGAATGAACAACAATGTCCGCGCCCCATTCAAACGGTCTGCAATTAACGGGTGTTGCAAAGGTATTATCAATAATGAGCGGAACCTTATGCGAATGAGCAACCTTTGCCCATTTTTCAATATCAAGCACGACAAGAGCTGGGTTTGCTATTGTTTCGCCGAACATTGCTTTTGTGTTCTCACGGAATGCCGCATTTAATGTTTCCTCATCACTGTCGGGGTCAACAAATGTAACCTCTATGCCGAGTTTTTTCATCGTAACGCCAAAGAGGTTAAATGTTCCGCCATATACACTGGTAGAACACACAAAATGGTCGCCCGCCTCACAGATATTAAAAATCGAATAGAAGCACGCAGCCTGTCCCGATGATGTAAGCATAGCCGCTACACCGCCTTCTAAATCGGCAATCTTTGCAGCAACCGCATCATTTGTGGGATTTGCAAGTCTTGTATAAAAATATCCGCTATCCTCAAGATCAAACAATCTTCCCATTTGCTCTGTAGATGCGTATTTCCATGTTGTACTCTGATAAATCGGGAGCACTCTCGGCTCTCCGTTCTCAGGGGTATATCCTGATTGTATGCATTTCGTTTCTATCCTCATTTTTATTTCCTCCGTAATTCTCCATTATTCATTTTTTATTATAGCACAACACGTGCCTAAGGTCAATAAATAAGTCCTAAACATCCTTTTCCATAGTAACGTGAACAACGCCCTCTTCCAAAAATTCGTCCGAAACAGTTTTAAATCCCATTTTTTCATAAAATCCTTCTGCTTGTTTTTGGGCGTGCACACTTATTTTTTCACACGAAAAATGTCCCTTTATGCTTGCAATACTTTTATTCATAAGCTCCGTACCAAGACCGCTTCTGTGGTTGAGTGTTAAAACCCTGCCGACTGTCACGGTATTCTCTCCCGAGAGGAATGCGCGCAGATACGCTACCACTCTCCCATTGTCAGCAAAAAAACAGTGCAGGCTATCATAATCGACATTGTCTAAATCCTGGCACACTATTCCCTGCTCAAGCAAAAATATCTCTGCTCTCGATTTCATTATCTCATATAATTCGGACGTTGAAATCTCCAAAAAGGTTTTTGACATAAATTCCATAACTTAACCTCTGTTTTTAAATTTTAATCGAGTTTGATAAAAGCTATTATACAATTCTTTTTGTAAAAATTCAACTGTTTTTTAAGATTAGGTAATAAACAAAATCGACACTCCTCTTTCGAAGAATGTCGATTTCTGGAGCGGAAGACGAGATTCGAACTCGCGACGTTCACCTTGGCAAGGTGACGCTCTACCACTGAGCCACTCCCGCATATTTAGTTTTCTCACGAACAAGATGTATTATATCACACAAATTCCATCTTGTCAAGCATTTTTCAACAATAGATTTTAAAATTATCTTTCAGTCTTAAAATAAAAGTGACAGAACACATCCTTCTGTCACTTTATTATTTAATTTAAAACAAGCCCGGGATATTAAGTCCGCCCGTAATCGAACCGAGCTGTGCCGAGCTTTCTGCGTCAACCTTGCGCATGCCCTCGTTAACTGCCGCAACAATTAAGTCCTGAAGCATCTCAATATCATCAGGGTCAACAACCTCGGGAGAGAGAGAAACCTCTAAAAGTTCGCGCTTGCCGTCGATTTTAACCTTTACCGCTCCGCCACCTGCAGCAGCCTCATAGGTTTTACTCTCCATTTCCTCCTGCATTTTGAGCATTTGCTCCTGCATTTTCTGCGCCTGCTTAATCATTTGATTCATATTTGCTCCGCCGCCCATTCCGCGCGGAAATCCGCCCTTTGCCATTTTCATCTTCCTTTCTTTTATGTTGTGATATCAGAGAATGTCAATTTTATCGCCGAACATCTCTTTTTTTGCCGCCAAATCTTTTATCGAAAAGCCCTCCTGCTCGGGCTCTTCCTCCCTTTTTTCCCCTTTAATATACACTTTTGCTTTAAGGGGGCATCCGCCTATTTTGGTAAACAACCCCGACAAATATTCAAGCCCTGCGGGAGTTGCAATTTTGTCGTAGACGAACTTGCTTCCAACCTCTATTTCTATTGTGTCACCGTTTATGCTTGCCTCTGCAACATATAAAAATCCGAACAGAGTCTTGCTCTTTTGCTTTATCTCTTCCAAAGCCTCACGCCAATGCTCCCAGCTTCCGCTTTGGATTTCCATTTTCGGTGTCTCAGCCTCTGTATGAACTTCTTTCTTTGGTTCTTTTTCTTTATCGTCTATATCCCACGGTGGAAGTTCCTCTGTCTTATTTACCTTTTCCTCTGCCGTACTTTGAGCAGCGGCATTCTGCACAGCTACTGTAATACCGCTTGCTATTTTTTGTTCAAGCTTCTCAATCCTTGCAAGGAGTGCATCGGTATCGGTACTGTATGACAAGTTGCAAAGCTTAACCATTGCCATCTCCACCGCTACGGACGGATTGGACATCCATTTAGCCTGAGATAAATATTCACCGAGTGCTTTTATCGAATATAAGATACGCTCTGTAGAAAACGCTTCTGCCTGCTTTGCATATTTTTCTGCCGTTTGTTCGGGTTTTTCCAAAAGCTCCTGCGAGGCATCTGCCGCCTTACAGATAAGCAAACATCTCATATGGTCAATCAAATTTTCAATGAGATTTTGAGGTTCCTTTCCCCCCCTCAAAACATCATTTGCAAGGCAGAGCGCCGTCTTTGCATCATCCGTTGCAACCGCATCTGCAATCTCAAAAAGCTGACGATTGCCAACAATTCCCGTAACCTCTGCAATTTGGTCGGTAGTAAGCTCACCACCAAACGCAGCGCATCTGTCAAGTACGCTTATTGCGTCACGCATTGAGCCGTCGCCAAGCTCTGCTATAAGCTCTGCCGCATCGGGAGTTATGGATATACCTTCTGTCTCCGCAATTTTAGAAATTCGCCTTGATATATCGTCAAGTCCTATACGCCTGAAATCAAATCTCTGGCATCTTGAAAGCACAGTTGCGGGGATTTTGTGCGGTTCGGTCGTCGCAAGAATGAATATCGCGTGTGACGGCGGTTCTTCCAAAGTTTTAAGAAGCGCATTGAACGCCTCCGCCGTCAGCATATGAACCTCATCAATTATATAGACTTTATATTTGCAACCCACGGGGGTATAAATAACTTCATCACGGATTTCCCTGATATTCTCAACGCCACGATTACTCGCCGCATCCATTTCATAAACATCGAGGATACTTCCGTCTAAAATCCCTCTGCAAGTCGGACATTCATTGCAAGGCTCTCCATTTTTGGGATTTTCGCAATTTACTGCCCTTGAAAAAATCTTCGCAGTTGAGGTTTTGCCCGTTCCGCGTGTTCCGCAAAAAAGATATGCGTGCGCGATGCGCCCTGACTCTACTGCCGCTCTGACAGTATCAGAAATGTGTTTCTGCCCTGCCACATCGTCAAAGGTCATAGGTCTCCACTTTCTGTAAAGCGCCTGGTATCCAGACATATTCCTCCCCCGTTTCGTAATATATTAATAAAAATGCCGTGTGCTTGCCATCGAATCAGAAACACCCGCGTTACTTGTACAGTTAACTCAGGTCTGGCTGCCTCGTGGCACATCAGAATGACTGCTTATCGCTGCTGCGTTCCCGCCCTGACGAGGTTCACAGGTTCTGATTGCACAAGACCAAACCGTCAACGCCACTTATACAAGGGCAGACCGGACATCCCTAACCCTCAGACAAGTTTTCATCCCCTCTATAGCGGATTGAGGGTTACAAGGCACCGCTACCGCCCCGATTTAACACGACCCTTAAAGTATACCACAAATTGTTTTTTACGTCAATGGTTTAAACTCTGTTTTATATAATTTTTAGTTGCTTGACAAAATTATTTAAATTGTGTAGAATAGTATTATAATATTTAAAATACATAAGGGAGATACTGAAATGGCGCAGTATTTATTATTTGAAGCCGAAATGTTTCTTAGGATGATTCTGGCAGGACTCTGCGGTGCACTCATCGGTTACGAACGAAAAAACCGAGGCAAAGGGGCAGGCATCAGAACACACCTCGTTGTTGCTACCGCCGCTGCACTTATGATGCTGGTTTCAAAATACGGCTTTTCGGACGTTTCACAAATAGTATCAGGAAACGTGGGAGAATTCAGGCTTGATCCGTCCCGAATTGCCTCGCAGATAGTATCAGGAATAGGTTTTCTCGGTGCAGGAATGATCTATATTCACCGTAAAACCGCTCACGGTCTTACAACCGCCGCAGGTGTTTGGGCAACCGCAGGTATAGGTATGGCAATCGGTTCGGGAATGTATATAACGGGAATTTTGGCAAGCGCGCTCATCGTTATATCACAGACACTTCTTCACAAGGACTTTAAGTTCTTAAAGACAATTTCTGAAGAGTACATTTCATTCACAATCGATGAATCCAAGACATCGTTTGCAGATATTAAAAATATGCTGGATGCGCACGATATACAACTCGAGTCTGTACGATTTAAAAGACTTAATGAAACAATGACAAAAATCGAATTTTGGATTGTTGCAACCGACTTTAAAGCAAATGAACTTATGCTGATTGCAAAAGATAATGACTCCATCTTCGAAATGAACATCGGTAAAGATTCTTTAGTTAAAATGATTGATTAATTTAAAAAGCGAGAAACCGCAAGGAAATTCGATGTTTCCTTGCGGTTTGTTCTGTCTTTATGCTACGGACAGTCGGGACGCCTGTCCCTACAAAATTTATCTTTTATTTATTTCGCTTGCGATAGACCGACTTTTTCGACAGTCTGAAGCGAGAAACCTTTAGTTTCTCGCTTTTATTATCGTTATTATTTAGGGAAAGCTCTGCAAAGCACTGCAACAACCTCTGCCCTTATTATAGAATCCGCAGGTCTGAATGTCGCAAGGCCGTCCGCTGACATATCACCCGTTATAACACCTCTGTCCACTGCGGCAGCAATATATTCTCTGTTATGCGGCGATATACTCTGCCAGTCCGAGAATTTTGCCGCAAGGTAATTGTCCGCATCTAAATACCCCGATACATCTATACCAAGCGCCTTTACCATAGCAACCGTAACATCCTCACGGGTTGCATATTCTTCAGGTCTGAAATATAACTCGCCATCTTTTGTATAACCCGTTATAAGAGAAAGTGCCGAATTGATATAGGGAAAATACCACTGGTCAGCCGGAACATCACAATAAGGCGATGTGGCACTCGAAACCATCTCTACCCCTGCGATATTTACAAGCATCTTTGCATACTCGCATCTTTCAACGTATTTTTCAGGGCCAAAAGTACCGTCCCCATAACCGCCGACAATTTTTCTGTCAACCAGTTCATAGATATAGGGCGCAGCCCACTCTGTTTCCGGAACATCTGTAAAAAGCTCCCTCGCTGAACAAGCCGATGTACCGAAGGTTAACACTATCATGATTACAAAAGCCATAAACTTTTTCATCTTTAAAACCCCCTGTTCTCTTTTTGTCGCGCTCAAATGTCACTTAATTACCAGCACGTATTATACCCGAATAAACCATTTTTGTCAAGTTTTACGCCGTTTTCATCAATTTTGCCCTCTTTTTCTTTGTGTATAATGTGGGAATATTGTGTAATTTTTTTGGTAAAAAAGTCGATTGTTTATATTCTCTCAATGTGATATTATTATTACATATGTTTTCAGCCGCTTGGCTGATTTCAATTTTATTATCAGGAGGGTTAACTCAATGATTAACTTCAGAAAATCAAGACTTTTCGCAATATCTCTTTTGAGTCTTATCGTGATTTGTCTTGCGCTTCCCTACACTGCTATGGCAGAGGATTTAAGCGACAACGATGCCGCTGTTTCCTATCTCGATTCAAGCAGTGCTTTTGACGCAGAAGCTCTCTCCGAGGAAGAGCTTGAGAATTATTCTACTGCCGCCACCACTTTTATTGACGGATATTCCGACAATGTAGGCAGTACAGAAAACTTCGACGCAAATCTTGAAAAAGCACTTGGCGCTAAGCGAAACGACATTCCGTCTTATGCGACCTGGCTTTCTCTTTTGCCGCCGCTTATCGCAATTGCTCTCGCTCTTATAACAAAGGAAGTTTATTCTTCTCTCTTTATAGGAATTCTTGCAGGTGCGGTTTTGTATTCAAACTTCACTTTTACAGGCACAATAGACCATCTGTTCGTTGACGGCTTTATTGCATCTATCGCAGACTCTTATAACATAGGTATACTTTTATTCCTTGTTGTTTTGGGCGCTATTGTATCTCTTATGAATAAGTCGGGCGGTTCTGCCGCTTTCGGAAGATGGGCTTCAAAGCACATCAAATCAAAGGTTGGAGCACAGCTTGCAACAATCTGCCTTGGCGTACTTATCTTCGTTGACGATTACTTTAACTGTCTCACCGTTGGTTCAGTTATGCGCCCCGTTACTGATAAGTTCAAGGTGTCACGTTCAAAGCTTTCCTATATCATTGACGCTACTGCCGCTCCCGTTTGTATCATTGCTCCCATCTCATCATGGGCAGCAGCGGTTGCAGGCTTTGTTTCGGAAGACCAGATTGGCGGTCTTGAACTGTTTATAAGAGCAATTCCCTATAACTTCTATGCTCTGCTTACAATTCTTATGATGGTTACCATCACTCTTATGAAGTTTGATTTCGGCTTAATGAAAAAGCACGAAATCAATGCTGCAAACGGCGACCTCTTCTCTGCAAAGGGTGAAGAAATGCTTCAAACCGTTCAGGAAAACGATAACAGCAAGGGAATTGTCTGGGATTTGGTTGCACCCGTAGCAGTATTGATTATCGGTTGTGTACTTGGTCTTATCTATTCAGGCGGATTCTTTAGTGCAGGCAATGAAAACTATACGAGCTTTATCGGTTCATTCTCATCTGCGGATGCTTCACAGGGTCTTGTGTTTGGTGCCTTTGGCGGACTTATCTTCTCTATCATATATTTTATGTTAAGAAAAGTTATATCCTTCAAAGAATGTATGGCTTCTATCCCTGAAGGTTTCAAAGCTATGGTTCCCGCTATTATGATTTTGTGTTGTGCTTGGACACTTAAGACTATGACAGACAGTCTTGGCGCAAAAATCCTTATCGCAGAATTTGTAAGAACTCAGGCAAGCGCCGTTCTTCCTCTTCTTCCTGCAATCGTATTCCTTATCGGCGTTGGTCTTTCTTTCGCAACAGGAACATCATGGGGAACCTTCGGCATTCTCATCCCGATTGTTCTTGCTATCTTCGGCGGTTCAATCAGCAACGAAATTTCTATCATTGCAATCTCTGCTTGTATGGCTGGTGCGGTATGCGGTGACCATTGCTCACCTATTTCGGATACAACAATTATGGCGTCGGCAGGTGCACAGTGTAACCACATAAACCACGTTTCAACACAGCTTCCTTATGCTCTTACTGCTACTTGCGTATCCTTTGTATCATACATCATCGCAGGTTTTGTGAAGAATGCATGGATAGCACTTCCTATCGCTTGCGTTTTAATGCTCGCTACATTATTTGTTATGAAGGTTGTTTTATCAAAGAAAGAAGCTTAAATTTTTGCACAATTTAAGGGACTGCATTCCGCAGTCCCTTTTTTATTTGTCAATATATTGTGCTAGATATAAAAATTAAAAATTTTCTTTATCCTATGCCAAGCCCGGTTCCGCCCAAGCCGAGCCGCGGGGCGGCAATGTTTCGATATCATTTTCGCACAAAAACACCGTCTGCAAAAGGCGGTGCTTTTTAAATCAAATCTTTTATCTCTTTATATATTTTGTTTTTGTCTATCTCTCTGCCGAGGTAATATTCATCTGCGGCAAGAGCCTGATATATCAGCATTGAAAGTCCGTTGAGAGTTTTGTTTCCCCTCGCCTCTGCTGCCTTTAAAATTTCGGTCTTTGGCGGATTATAGATAAGGTCTGACACCAACGCCGATTTTGGAAGTGCGTCGAGAAAATCGAAATTTTCAAAATTAGCATCGCATCCACTCATCCCGAGCGGTGTTGCGTTTATAAGAATATCTGCACTTTCACAGCGTTTTGCAATTTCCCCAGAAGAAAGCTTGCCGAAATCTGCACAAGATGTATATGAGCTGATTTTTTTGCATATTTCTTCTGCCGCCTGCTCTGTTCGATTGAGAATTGTTATACTCTTCGCCCCGTCCATAGCCGCTGCCTGCGCAAGAGTTCTTACCACTCCGCCCGCTCCGAGAATAACTATTCTGCTTTCGCTAAAGCTATATCCTCTCTCCGCAATGGAGAGTCTATAACCGATTGCATCTGTGTTATATCCCCATAGCTTGCCGTCGCGTATACAAACAGTATTGACAGATTGAAAGGCATCTGCCTCATCATCAATTTCATTAAGAAACGGCAGTATATCAACCTTGTGCGGCATTGTAAGGTTAAATCCATCAATTTTTTTATCAATGGCATCCTTTATATAGCCTTCAAGTTCGCCCCGACAAACTCTCGTCTTTTCATATTCATACTCAACCCCGATTAAATCAAGAGCCGCTCCGTGAACCTTAGGCGACAAGCTATGCTCAATCGGGTCACCTATAACTGCAATTCTTAACATAATTACTCTGCCTCAATCGTCTTTACATTCTCTATCAGATAATCAATTGCAAGCGTGTAGCCTCTAAATCCAAGTCCGCAAATCTGTCCTATGCAGGCGGGTGCGGTCACCGACTTGTGTCTAAATTCCTCACGCTTATGAATGTTGCTTATATGAACCTCAACCGTCGGCAAGCTAACCGATTTGAGAGCATCATATATAGCATAGCTATAATGGGTGTAAGCTCCGGGATTTATTACAATAGCATCGCTCGCCCCCATTGCATATTGGATGTAATCTATTATTTCTCCCTCGCAGTTGCTCTGGAGAACAACCGCCTCAACGCCTGCCTCTTCTGCATATTTTTCGATATATGCTTCAAGGTCCGCATAGCTCTCGCCTCCGTAAACATCGGGTTCGCGTGAACCTAACATATTGAGATTAGGTCCGTTTATTACCGTTATCTTCATAACTTTTCACCTCGTTTATTATTTTATTTACTGCATCTGTTTTTGATGTATCATTTACAATTCTTATATCACAAGCAGCTATATATCGGTCGTATCTCTCTTTGTAGAGTGCTTCAAGTTTGTCCTTACCCGATTTAAGCAAGGGTCTTGTGTCTGTCCTGACATTACGCATTATATTTTCAAGCGGTCTGTCTATAAAAACCACAACTGCTTCGTTGTTTTTAAGAATTTTTAGATTTTCGTCGCGCCCAACTACTCCGCCGCCTGTTGCGATAACTCTGCTTTTTCCAAAGCTTGCCCGAAGACATTCTGTTTCTTTTTCCCGAAAATACCCTTCGCCGCTCACCTCGAAAATCTCGGCGATGCTCTTTTCCTCTTGTCTTTCGATTTCGGCATCTATATCTATAAACTGCATATTAAGTCTCTTCGCCACCGATTTTCCTATTGAGCTTTTCCCGCATCCAGGCATTCCTATCAACACAATATCCATTTTATCACCTGCCGCCGCTTTTGTAATTTCCCAATAATATAAAGCTTTCTGTTTCTGCAATAGCCGTATCCGTAATCGACCTTACATTTTCACAGAGCAAGCTTCCGCTGTAATCCACAAAAAACCTGTATTCAAACGGGCTTTCCGGAATCGGGCGTGACTCAAGCTTCAAAAGATTCAGCCCTCCTCTTGCAAAAAGTGCAAGAATTCTCGAAAGCTCACCGCTTTCGTGCTGTAGCTTGAAAACTGCACTTATCTTATCCGCTTCATCTGAAATTTCGGGGGTCTTTGATATTACTACAAAGCGCGTAGTATTTTTCTCATTGTTGTTTATTCCCTCTGCTAAAATTTCAAGATTATAAAGCTCGGCATTTCTATATGACGCGATTGCCGCACAGGTTATATCCTCTTTTTCGGATACCGCTTTTGCCGAGAGCGCGGTACTATGATAGTTTTCACACTGTACCCCATCGAGAGTCTTTAAAAAATCACGACTCTGCAATATTGCCTGCTCGTGAGAATAGACAGTTTTTATGTCCGAAAGTTTCGCTCCCCCAATTCCCATAAGGCAATGTTTGATAGGAACATAAACTTCCCCCACTATATAATATCTGTATCTTTCCAAAAGCTCTGCAACATCGGAAATCGTACCCGTTGATGAATTTTCGATAGGAAGAACCGCATAATCTGCCCTCCCGTCTGCAAGTGCAGAGAATGCGTCTTCGAATTCTTTAGCGTAAAATCTGTCACATTCCTTCCCAAAAGCCGAGATGGCAGCCTCCTCGCTGTATGCCCCCTCGCTCCCGAAATATACGATTTTGGGGCTTTCTTTTCTTTCGGCGAGAGCTTCCATCATTTCTGCGCAATTACAGGTTTCCTTTGCAGATGCGAGCAGTCCGTTCTGACGTACTCTGCTTATAGTCATCATTGAGTTGTAAAAATCGTAGACTTCGTCTTTCATACTTTCGTCGTCTAAAAGAGCCATTTTGTTTTCAAGAACCTGCTTCTCTCTAACTGCATCAAAGACGGGCAACCCATTTTGCCTCTTATACTCTGCAACCGCACCGCAAAGCTCCATTCTCTCTAAAAACAACGGCAAAATTTCTCTGTCTACTCTGTCTATCTCAAGCCTGAGCTTTTCAAGTTCATTCATCGGTATTAATCCTTTCCCAACATCATATCAAGTATAGCAATCGCAGTTGCGTTCTCTGCCACAACCGCAGCACGATGAACAATACACGGGTCATGTCTGCCGTTTATTTCGATAGTTGTATTTTCCATCTTTTCTATATCAACCGTTCTCTGCCTCGAGGCAATCGACGGTGTAGGTTTAAGTGCAAGCCTGAACACAATCGGCATTCCATTGCTAATTCCGCCGTTTATACCTGCATTATTATTTGTATAGGTTTTTATTTCATTGCCGTCGGTATAAAATTCATCATTCGCATTTTTTCCGTCAAGCTTTGCAAAATCAAAGCCGAGACCAAATTCTATTCCCTTTACTCCGGGGATTGAGAACATCATAGACGAGAGTCGGCTCTCTATCGAGCCAAAAAACGGCGAACCAATTCCTGACGGCACTCCGCATACTCCGCATTCTACAACTCCGCCTACCGAATTTTTATCCATTCGGTGTGCGTCGATTACCTCTTTCATTTTTTCGCCCGCCTCATCGTCAATAACGGGGAAATCCTTTAGCGAAAGCTCATTTAAAACATCTTCATGGAGCCCTATCATATCAAACGGAGCATCTAAAACATCACCTATACTATATATGTGTGCGCCTATCGAAACTCCGTAGTCTTTAAGGATTTGTCTTGCTATCGCCCCTGCAAAAACAAGAGAAGCCGTTATTCTTCCCGAAAAATGTCCGCCGCCGCGAAAATCACGGCTTTCGCCATATTTTGCCATAGCTGTGAAATCCGCATGCCCCGGACGCAACAGATTTGATTGATAATCACCCGACCTTGTGTTTGTGTTGAATATAATTCCGCAAAGCGGGGTTCCTGTCGTTTTCCCGTCTTTAAAGCCTGATAGGATTTTGACCTCATCCCCCTCTGCCCTCGGGGTAGAAAGCTTATTTTTGCCGGGGGCACGCCTCTTCATCTGCATAGCAATATTATCCATATCAAGCATAAGCCCCGAAGGTATGCCGTCAATCACAACACCTATTCCCTCGCCGTGCGACTCTCCGAATATACTGATTTTTAAATTTTCTCCCCATATATTCATATATATTACCAACCTTTCGGTCTAAATTTTATAAACTGTTATATACTTCAAAAAAGTCAGGATATGACTTTTTAACAGCCGAAGTTCCGCCGAGAATTGTCATCTCTGCTCCCTCGCACCGACAAGCCGCAATTGCCGTAGCCATTGCAATTCTGTGGTCACCCCAGGCAGATGTGTTTTTACATTCAAGACTTTGGCACCCTACAATTTTAAGGGCATCACTCTCTTCTGTTATATCAGCGCCAAGGTGACGAAGCTCCCTCGTTATTGCGGCAAGTCTGTCACTCTCTTTCATTCTGAGCCTTCCTGCATTTACAATGCGGCTTTCACCCTCACAAAAAGCAAATAAAACCGCCATTATCGGTACAAGGTCAGGGATATTGCGGACATCTACCGTTATGCCTTTCATAGATGCGCTCATCTTCGCCTTTATTCCCTCATCAGTTTTTTCGATTATTCCGCCTGCCCTCTCTATAATATCGATTATCTCTCTGTCACCTTGCAGACTTTTATCACTGAGCCCCGTACACAAAACATCACACCCGAGTGCCCCTGCAACGAGGAAAAATGCCGCTTGTGAATAATCTCCCTCTATTTCATAGTCGGTTGCCTTATATTTCTGCCCGCCTTTTATTATATATCTTAAATAGTTGCGGTTTTCTATCTCAATCCCGAAATCCGCAAGCACTTTCAAGGTAATATCAATGTATGATTTTGACTCAGCCGGTGTTGTTATAACAATTTCACTCTCGCCATCGAGCAGGGGAAGAGCAAACAATAACCCCGTTATAAACTGCGAGCTGATATCGCCGCGCATTTCATAAACACCGCTTTTCAGTTTTCCGTCAAGGCGGATATAATCATCGCCCGTTTCATATTTTATTCCCTTTTTATCAAACATATCAAGGTACGGCTTTTGCGGTCTTTGCATAAGCCGACCCTTGCCGATAAATTTAACTTTTCTGCCGCAGGCTAAAAAAATCGGCATCAAAAACCTAAGCGTTGAACCGCTCTCCAGACAATCAACAACTATCTCTTCTGCCGACTTTTTCTTTGCCGCAGGTTCAATTTTAACCTCATTTCGCGTTTTATAAAAAGTACATTTAGAGCCAAGCTGCTTCATTCCCCCAAGGGTTGCAGTAATATCATCATTCATCACCATATTTTTAAGTACGCATTTTTCGCCCGACAGAGCCGCTGCAATAATAGCACGATGCGCCACGCTCTTCGAGGGCGGAACTTTAACCGTTCCCTTGAGCATCCTTGGGATTACTGTCACGTTGTCCATTTGGCTTCCTCCGTTTTAGATTTCATCTTTATGAATTGGGTAAATCAAGGCATCGCCGATATCCTTTAGCAAGATAAGGTTTATTTTGCTTCCGACGCCTTTTTTATCAACACCTACGGCAGATATAAGCTCCTCACGCTCAAGCTCTGCCGATGTGGGCAAATTATACTTTTTAAGGATTTTTGATATTCTCTCTCCTGTGCCGACGGGTGTAATATTGTTTTTTTCGCCCCACTCAAGTGCCATAACCATACCTGCTGCAACACCCATACCGTGAGTGTAGCCGCCATATCCATATTTTTTCTCAATCGCATGCCCGAATGTATGACCGAAGTTTAAAACCATTCTTCCGCCTGTGTCGAGCTCATCATCCTCTACGACCCGTCTTTTTATATCACAACAAGTATATACTATTTCGGGAATTTTTGCAAATAATTCTTGTGTATCGTCAATTTTTTCAAGGTTGTTTAAAAGGTTTTTGTCTAAAATTGCGCCATACTTTATAACCTCCGCCATTCCGTCTGCAAGTATTTGGGGCGTCAGGGTCTTTAAACACTCGGTATCGATGATTACCCTCCTCGGTTGATAAAAAGCACCCACCAAATTCTTTCCGTGAGGGAGATTTACCGCCACCTTTCCCCCAACGCTTGAATCTACTTGTGCCAGAAGCGTTGTGGGTATTTGTATAAACGGAACACCTCTCAAAAGAGTCGATGCCGCAAAACCCGTAAGGTCGCCTATCACTCCGCCACCGAGAGCAATAACCAAATCTGTTCTGGTTATTCCAAAATCAAGCATATCCGCATACAAGCCCTCTAAAACAGAAAGCGATTTACTCTGCTCCCCTGCCGGAACTGTAATCACCTTTGTTTCAAACCCGCTCCCACCGAGCGATTTTGACAGTTTTTCTGAATAAAGGGGTCCCACATTACTGTCAGTTACAATCGCAATTTTCTTACAATCTGCAACCTGACTTACAAGCTCGCCTGCTTTTTCGAGCAATCCCTTTCCAATTATAATATCATATTCCCTTCCCGGAATATTTACCCTGAGTTTTCTCATATCTCAAAATCCCTTTCGCAATCCTTTTGATTACATCTTTATATCAAGTCTCTCGCCGATACCCTTAAGCTTGTTCATAAGGGCATCAAACTGCGGAATATCCAAAGATTGAGCACCATCGCAAAGCGCTTTTTTCGGGCAATTATGAACCTCGATTATAAGTCCGTCTGCTCCTACCGCCATTGCCGCAAGTGAGAGCGGCTCTACCATCCAGTTCATACCTGCCGAATGTGACGGGTCTACAACAACAGGAAGATGACTCAGTTTTTTAACCGCAGGAATAGCACTCAGATCGAGAGTGTTTCTTGTGTATGTTTCAAAGGTTCTGATACCTCTCTCACAAAGAATTACATTGGGATTGCCACCCGCCAGAATATACTCTGCCGACATAAGCCACTCCTCTATTGTAGAAGAAAGTCCCCTCTTTAAAAGAATTGGTTTTTTTAACTTTCCAAGTTCCTTGAGCAAGTCAAAATTCTGCATATTTCTTGCCCCAACCTGAATTACATCTACACTTTCTTCAAAAATCTCTACCATTTTGGGAGACATAATCTCGGTAACAATAGGAAGACCCGTTTCTTCTTTTGCAGCCTTTAAAAGCTCAAGTCCCTCAAGCTCAAGTCCCTGGAAAGAATAAGGAGAGGTTCTCGGCTTGAAAGCTCCGCCTCTTAAAAGCTTGGCGCCCGATGCCTTTACACCCTTTGCAACCTCGATAATCTGCTCCCTGCTCTCGACAGAACAGGGACCTGCTATAACAGCGAAGCCTTTGCCCTCGCCAATTTCCGCATCACCTATCTTGACGCTCGTTCCGTTTGGATGGAAGTTTCTGCTCGCCTTTTTGAAAGGTTCGGCAATTCGCATAACTCTGTCAACGTGAACATTGAGCATAAGTGTTCCTGGGTCAACAAGGCTTGTATCACCCAAAAGGCCGAGGACTGTGCAGTCGACACCCTTGTTTATCATAACGTCGAGTCCCATATCATGGATATAGGAAATCATTTTCTCTACATCCTGCTCACTTGTTCTGGGTTTCATAATTACTACCATAATAATCCTCCTATTTATTACAACAAAAAGGGCGGGTTACTTTGAACCCGCCCTATCATTGCATTTGATTTATAACAAATACTACAATTTAATCAAGGTTCAAAGCTTTTGTTTTATCGCATCCAAAAAAGCCGTAGCCAAAAAAGCTAAAGCTAAAGCCAAAATAATATTCACTTGAGTTGTAAATACTATTGCGACAATTCATAACCCTGTTCCTTCACATATATTTGTTTAACACTTTCCAAATATTATAAAACAATATTTATAAAAAATCAAGTACTTTTTATAAAATTTTTAAATTTTATTTTGATATGCCGATTCTGCCTCAATTATTTTTTCAAGACTTCTTTGTGCGTACATTTCAGCCTTTTGCTTTTTGTCCTTTATTCTCACGCCGAGTTCTGCCATTATGCCGAAATTCACGTTCATCGGCTGAAAATTCTCAATACTTCCGTTTGATACATAGGTTGCAAGAGAACCGATTGCGGTTTCATTATCATAATGCATTTCCGCCTTGCCCATCTGGGACAGAGCGGCACTTCTGCCCGCTATAAGCCCTGATGCCGCAGACTCAATATATCCCTCAACCCCTGTTATCTGTCCTGCAAAATAAAGCTTCTCATATTTCTTCATTCTGTAAGTATCGGTAAGAAGTTTAGGGGAATTTATATACGTATTGCGATGCATCACGCCATAGCGTACAAACTCTGCATTTTCAAGTCCGGGAATCATAGAAAAGACTCTCTTTTGCTCGCCAAACTTAAGATGTGTTTGGAAGCCCACTATATTATACATACTTCCTGCCGCATTGTCACGTCTGAGTTGAACCACCGCATATGGTCTTGAATTATCCCTCGGGTCTGTAAGTCCCACGGGCTTGAGCGGGCCGAAACGCATTGTATCCTCGCCCCTTGCTGCCATTATCTCTATCGGCATACACCCCTCAAAAACCTTGGGGTTATCAACCTCTCCGTGAACCTCTGCCGCCTCTGCATTTACAAGCTCTTGCCAGAACGCAGTATACTCCTCCCTATTCATAGGGCAGTTTATATAATCCGCTCCGCCCTTGCCATAACGTGCGGCACAAAACGCCTTGGTCATATCTATACTGTCATAGCTTACAATCGGTGCCGCCGCATCGAAAAAGTGAAGATAATCATTGCCCGTAAAATTCTTTATTTCCTCCGAAATCAAATCCGATGCAAGAGGGCCAGCCGCCACAATGGTATATTCATCAGGGTTGATTTTATCTACCTCGCCATATTCAATTTTTATATTGGGATGCGACTTTATTTTTTCAGTTATAAGCTTTGAAAAGCCCTCTCTGTCAACTGCAAGCGCACCACCCGCGGGAACTTTGGTCGCATCGGCACACATCATAATGAGGGAATTCATATGCCTCATTTCTTCTTTTAGAAGTCCAACTGCATTATGTATCCCGTCTGCGCGCAAAGAATTGCTGCAGACAAGCTCCGCAAAATCATCGCTTTTATGTGCGGCTGAATGCTTATGTGGTTTCATCTCGCACAGAATTACCTCTGCACCAAGATTTGCCGCCTGCCACGCTGCCTCGCAGCCCGCAAGCCCCGCTCCTATTATTCTTATAGCCATAATCTTTCTCCTTAACTTTATCACTTTGTTACAAAATTCGTTTTGTCAGGTTATCGATAAAACGCCATCCTAAAAGGCTTCTCCGCAGAACGAGAGGCTCCGCCGTAGGCGGTGGTGAGGTGTAGATTGCGAAAGCAATCGTTATTCATTTCAACCTCATTCGGCACATTTCAATTCAGGATAAAACTGTTTTCAAAGGCTTCCCCGCAATGGGGAAGCCTTTGAAACTATTTTTTCTTTTCGGGGGCGCGTTCAAATCCGCACTCTGCGTTAAAGCACTTGTATATAACGGGTCCTCTGCCACGGAAAGCTCGGCTCTTCATAAGCGAGCTTCCGCAACTGGGGCACTTCTCATCCGTCGGCTCATCCCACGAAATAAAGTCGCATTCAGGGGAATTGTCGCAGGTATAGAAGATTGCACCCTTTTTGGATTTGCGTATGGTTATGCTTCCGCCGCACTTGGGGCAATGAGCATCTATTGTCTGCACAATTGCCTTTGTGTTACGGCACTCCGGAAAGCCCGGGCATGCAAGGAACTTTCCAAACTTGCCCTGCTTATAAACCATCATACGTCCGCACTTGTCACAAGGAACGTCTGATACCTCGTCTTTTATCTCTATGTCGCCTATTTTCGCCTCTGCTTCTGCAAGCGTCTTGGCGAACGGTTCATAAAACGCACGGATTGTCTTTTTCCACTCTACATCACCGCTTGCAATATCTTCGATTTCGTCTTCCATACGAGCGGTAAATTCAACATCGACGATATCTTCAAAATTCTCTTTCATTACATCAGTAACGATAAAGCCGAGCTCGGTCGGATATATGGACTTGCCGTCTCTCGCGACATAACCTCTTGCCGTAATGGTGGCAATAGTCGGTGCATAGGTACTCGGTCTTCCTATTCCGTCTTCTTCCATTGTCTTTACAAGCGTTGCCTCTGTATATCTTGCGGGTGGCTGGGTAAAGTGTTGCTTTTCTTCTATTCCACCAAGCAAAAGAGGTTGCCCCTCTGTAAGAGCAGGCAGTTTTGCAGACTTTTCTTCGTCCTCGTCCTTACCCTCTACATATAAGGTGGTAAAGCCTGCGAACTTAACCTCTGTTCCCGTCGCTTTTACCATATATGCCCCCGCTTTAATATCAGCAGTAAGCATATCTACAACCGCATCGGACATCTGGCTTGCGAGAAATCTCATCCAGATAAGACGATAGAGCTTAAACATATCCGCCTTGAGTTTTTCCTTAAGGCTCTCGGGATTCATAGCAACAGATGTCGGTCTTATCGCCTCGTGTGCGTCCTGTGCACTTCTTTTTGCCTTATACTGCTTCGGTGTTTTGGGCATATATTCTGTGCCATATTTTTCGGCAATATAATCTCTCGCCTCGGCTTGCGCTACGGCAGATACCCTGAGGGAGTCTGTTCTCATATATGTTATATAACCCATTTCATAAAGCTGCTGCGCCGCAATCATAGTACGTCTTGATGTAAAGTTGAGTTTTCTTGATGCTTCCTGCTGAAGCGTACTTGTTGTGAAAGGCGGTGCACTCTTGCGGGTTGCGGTCTTGCGGACAATTGCGGCTACCGAATAATCGGCAGTTTTGAGTTCTTCCACAATTTTTAATGTCTTTTCGCCATTTTTAAGGGCAATCTTTTTGCCGTCTGCACTTCCGTGGAATTTAGCTTTGAACGGACTTTTACCCTTATCGTTTGTGAGTTTTAAATCTATTGTCCAATATTCCTCGGGGTTAAATGCCTCAATTTCTCTTTCTCTGTCTACAATCAATCTTACTACAACAGATTGAACACGGCCTGCACTGAGACCCTTTTTTATCTTTTTCCAGAGCAGAGGACTGATTTTATAACCAACTATTCTGTCAAGAACTCGTCTTGTCTGCTGTGCATCAACAAGATTCATATCAATCGGTCTTGCCTCGTTTACCGCAGCCTTAACAACGTCCTTTGTAACCTCATTAAAGGTAATACGGCAATCACTCTCAGGATTGATGCCGAGAAGTGATGCAAGATGCCAGGAAATCGCCTCGCCCTCGCGGTCAGGGTCAGTTGCAAGATAGACTTTAGAAGCCGCTTTTGCCTTTTTCTTAAGCTTTGCGATAACATCGCCCTTGCCCCTGATTGTTATATAATTAGGTTCAAAATTATTCTCAATATCTATGCCGATAGCGCTCTTGGGAAGGTCACGGATATGTCCCATTGTTGCCTCTATATCGTAGCCGCTTCCCAAATATTTCTTAACAGAGTCCACCTTGGTAGGCGACTCTACTATAACCAGTTTTTTTGCGGTTGTGCGTTTACCTGCCTTTTTTACGGCCATAAACTCATCCTCCCAACTATATTTTACATTCGTGGATTTTAGTGATTTATTGAATAATACTCGCCCGGATGCTCCCTAACCGCCCTCTCCATAAGAAGCCTGATAATCAAAAAGCTAAGCTCGGTTGCGGGTATGTCACAATCACGCGAAATTTCGTCAATGTGTACTTCTTTGTTATTGTTATAAATATATTCAAGTATTATTCGGCTCTTTTCGTCAAATTTATCAAAGTCAGGCTTTTGAGGTCTGGGCAGCTCCGCCACAGGTATCTCATCTTTGAGCCTTATTGTTTTTCTCTCTTCATTTATTAAATCAATTCCGTTTTTAATCTCAATCGGATAAACGGCTATATATTCCTCGATTATATCCTCTGCCGAGGTTATAAGCTTGGCATTTCTCTTAATCAGGTTGTTAGGAAGCTCGGAGCCGATATCCGAGGGCTTGCCCGGTACCGCAAACAAATCTCTATCCGCATCAAGCGCCCATGACGCCGTCAGCTTTGTACCGCTCTTTTCCTCTCCCTCTACTATTACAACGCCTTTGGAAAGACCCACAAGTATTCGGTTTCTTTCTTTATAGAAGTTGCCTCTGCCAACAGTTTGCGGAGGCCGCTCCGAAATTACGGCACCGTTTTTTATTATGTTATTATAAAGTCCGGTGTTGCACGCAGGATATATCACATCAACGCCGCCCGCAAGTGCAGCCACCGTTATGTTTCCGGCTTCCAAAGCTCCTCTGTGTGCCGCGGCATCTATCCCTTTTGCCATACCGCTTATCACTATTATCCCGCTCGACGCCAAATCATAGGATAGCTCATTTGCAAATTTCGCACTGTATTCACTACACTCTCTCGAGCCAACAATCGCTACACATATAAGATTGTTAAAGTCGGGCAGCTGCCCTTTAACATAAAGTATCAGCGGAGGTGCATACATGTGCAAAAGAGAATTTGGATATTCCTTATCACTTGCCGAAATAACACGTATCCCGCTTTTCTCACAAAACTCAAGCAATTCTTCCGCACTCTCTAGCGAGCGTTTTGCACGCAGAACCCTGCTCATACGAAATCCCGATATCATATCCTTATATACAGGTTCCGAATTGAAAATTTCTTCTGCACTGCCATACTTTTTAAGGCAATCGGCAATAAGTTTTGGATTATGTCCGCAAGTAATATTCAGCCAAAGTTTACACAAAAGTTCCTCGTCATATTTCATTCGCCGTACCTCAAACCTTTAACATATACATTGCAATTCCTGCCGCAACCGCAGCATTGAGCGACTCTACACTGCCTTTCATATCAATTCTAACCGCCGCATCAGACAGGGCAATAAGCTCGTCTGATACTCCGTGTGCTTCGTTTCCTATAACGATAGCTCTTTTGCCTGAAACACTCACCTTTTCAATCGGCTGCGAATTATAAAGCACTGTCGCTGCTACGAAAAATCCCGAGTTTTTCATCTTCTCTATATCCGCCGCATCAGCATTAACAAATCTCATTCTAAAAAGCGAGCCCATCGCCGAGCGTACAACCTTGGGTGCATATATATCTGTGCATCCGTTCATAAGGCAAACTGCATCAATTCCTGCCGCCTCGGCAGTCCTGATAATCGTGCCCATATTTCCGGGTTCTGCTATTCCGTCAAGAACAAGGATATATTCACACTCTGAATAATCAATTGTGCACTCATTCGGCATATCAATAATTGCCGCAATTCCCTGCGGTGTCTGTGTGTCACAAGCGTCACAAAAGAGCTTGTCCTCTGTAATATATACGGCCTTGCCCCTGCGCTCAAGGCTTTCAAGCTCTTCCATATGTATCTTTGCATAACTGTCAGATGCCAGAATGAAGTGTATTTTATCAAAGATATATTCTATTGCCTCGCCGACGAGACGTGTCCCTTCGGCAAAATACATACCCGTCTGCTCTCTGCCCTTTTTTCTGTGAAGTAAGCGGGCGGTCTTTAATATTTTATTGTCACGGCTTGTGATTTTAGTAATCATTAAATCAGCTCCTGTGCTTATTTGGAAACGCTCGCACCCTTCACCCTTTTTTGAGTGATTTTCAAAACCGCATACATTATAACCACCTGAAACGGCAACATAATAAAGTTCTTAATCACTCTTGACGGCAAGATAGCAACAAGTCCCCCTGCCGCAAGCGGTGCAAGCGCAATCGAATTAAGTGTGATATTAACCGCCACAATCACTATAAGCTGGGTAATCAATATTCGTACAAATGTAACCTTCTTTTTATAAAATGCCCATGCATAAATGATACCCGTTATTCCATCGGTCAGGGTAAGCGCAATCAAAAGTCCGCCTGTCGGCTTTACTATAAGACATACTATATCCTGCACCATACCCATAATGCAACCCGTAACGGGTCCGAACAACATAGATATAATCGGCAGGGTAACAAACCCGAACTCTATTTTAAGATAACTGCTCAAAACAGGAGTATAAAATCCCAAAACAGCGTTAAGCGCAATTATCATAGCGCATATTGCAAGCGTCTTGGGTTTTCTTATAACCCTGGGAAAGTTACTGCCGTCACGGAATACGGATAAAACAAGCAGTACCATAAAAATTACCGCTACCAACGCCATACCGAGCCAATAATCCGAAAAAACATCAAAGAAAACTGTCATAGGTCTTATGAATGCGGCAAAAACCATTTTTAAAGATTCCATCGCATTGTCAAAGGCCGTAATGATGCTTTGCATAAAAATACCTCCTTGAGTATCCAAAGCCGCATTACGCCGTGAGCACAGCAAAGAGGTCGTGTGCATAACAGCGGGATGCGATATCTATACCGCGGCAAAACGCTCTTCGTCCATCTGCCAACTCCCTGTGCAGACGGCACTTTTGACTTTCGTCAACGCATAGATATCTACTCTGTAATCCTAATTTAAATTTTAATCTTTAACACAAAAGATTCCCCGCAGGCATATAATGCGGCGGAAGAATCTTTTGAAAATAAGCTATTTATTTAACCTGATCTACGAGCTTCTTGAAAGCCTCAGGGTCAGAAACTGCGATTTCTGCGAGCATCTTTCTGTTGATTTCGATACCCTTGTTCTTAAGGCCGTTCATGAACTTGCTGTAGCTGATACCGTTCATACGAGCAGCGGCATTGATACGAGCAATCCAGAGCTGTCTGAACTCTCTCTTCTTTGCCTTTCTGTCTCTGTAAGCATAAGCCAACGACTTCATAACTGCCTGATTTGCAGTTCTGTAAAGCTTGCTCTTAGCACCTCTGTAGCCCTTTGCAAGCTTTAAAATTTTCTTATGTCTTGCGCGTGTTTTCATAGCGCCTTTTACTCTTGCCATTTTATGTTCTCCTCTCTTAAATCAATTTTCGCGTATAAGCCGTGGCTTATTTGTAAGGCATCATATTCTTGATTGTTGCCTCATTTGCAGCAGAAAGGTAACCGCCCTTTCTGAGGTGTCTCTTTCTCTTTGTAGACTTCTTGTTAAGAATGTGGCTTCTGAAAGCCTTTGCTCTCTTAACCTTACCGCTCTTGGTAACACCGAAACGCTTTGCTGCTCCTCTGTGAGTTTTAATTTTAGGCATAATATTTCTCTCCTTCCGTAATACTAATACTAATCAAATTTAAGCTTTTGGAATTTAAAATCGAGTAAGTCCCCGCATCCGCTGATACGCCTTACGCCTTTTTGGGCGTTAAAACCATTACCATGCTTCTGCCTTCAAGTTTGATATCCTTGTCTGCCGCGCCGAACTCTTCCACCCCGTCACGGAAGCGAATGAGCAAATCCTTACCGAGTGCGCTGTGGGTGATTTCACGTCCGCGGAAACGAACCGAAACCTTAACCTTGTCGCCGCTCTTTAAGAACTTTGACGCCTGATTGAGCTTTGTGTTAAAATCGTGAGAGTCAATGTTAGGTGTAAGCCTTACCTCTTTGATATTGCTTACTTTTTGGTTCTTGCGATTTTCTTTTTCTCTCTTGGCTATCTCAAACTTGTGTTTTCCATAGTCCATAATCTTGCATACAGGCGGTTTAGCCTGCGGTGCAATTTTGACTAAATCGAGGTTTTTCTCGTCAGCAAGTTTTTGTGCCTCTGCAGCAGAAACAATGCCAAGCTGTTCCCCTTCAGAGCCAATCAAACGAACTTCCTTATCTCTGATTTCTTCGTTAATCATCAAATCCTGCTTTGCTATTTAAAACACCTCCAAAAGTCTTTGCCGCAACAAAAAAACGGCCACACAAAAGCAGCCGCAATTATACATACATAAAAATTAAAATGTATTCCCTTTCGTCATAAACTGAGGGGAGAAGCGGCAAGCTTCTGCTTTTCACCTGATTATAATATCATAGTTTTATATTTCTGTCAACCCCTTTTTAAAATTTTTTGCTATGCTCTCCGCACTCCTCCCGCTCTCTCTCAAAAATCTTCCAAGCCTGAAAAGCTTGTCACCTCTGTTTATATAATTGACCTTTTCTTCGCATGAGAGAGTTGCCTTAAACCCCATATTCTCGAGTATATCATAAGATGCCTCGCTTATACTGCCGAACGGATAAGCAAATACCATCGGCCGATAACCTAAATTCTCCTCTATCTCATCCTGAAGCTTGCCGATGTCCGACAAAATATATTCGGCGTATGCCTCTGTTGATTCACCCGTTTTCTTTTTTGTTCCGTTTCTGCCTTTGTCATTAGTGTGCGAATTGTAACTGTGGTTTTCAATTTCTACAAGCCCCGACCTGTACATTTCGCGTGCCTGCTCCCATGTTATATGCGAGTATTTCGGGTTTTCTTCGTCTGTTTCACTATACATATCCGTATATCTTCCTATAATAGATATTACCGCTTTCTGATTATACTCTTTTAAAAGAGGGTACGCATAGCAGTAGTTGTTAAAGTACCCATCATCAAATGTGAGCATTATCGGCTTTTCAGGCAGAACTCCTATTCCCTCTGTATAATCAAGAAGCTCCGCAAAGCTGATTGCGGTGTATCCCTCTTTTTTAAGATATTTTAAATCTTCTTCAAACTCATCTTTTGTGATTACAAATTTGCCCGTCTTTCCGTTTGTGTCGCAAATCGCGTGATACATAAGGATAGGAAGCTCTGTCCCGCTCCCCTTACTTTTTTCACTCTCTTTAGCAAAGCCTTGCATCAAAAATGCACTCATAACCGATAAGACTGCAACCAGAAAATATATAATAAGTGTTCTAAGTTTTATCGCAAACACAAAATCACCTCGCCAAAGTATATGCCCTGCGAGGTGATTTAAGAATATTTGAAAGTATACTATTTGCGAAGTTTCTCTTCTTTCCGGCTTTTAAACATAAGCTTTACATAAAGATATTCAACTATGCGGAAACGTCTAAGCCCTATATGGTACGAAACAAAGATTATAAAAGGCTGGTATATCAAGGATAATACATATGCCGTTATATTATCGGGAGGAACAAAAGCACCAAGGTGCAGATTCCATAATCTGAATATGAAATCGGGTACGCCCGAGACAGTCACTCCTTTTATAAAAAAGTCTGCTTCCCCTCTGAACATAGGCACATCAACCCTCCACAAATCAGGGGCGAATATGCGTATTCCCAAAAGTACAAGCGGAACTATCGCAGTAAACAGAGATATTTTAAGAGGCAAGGTCTTATCGGGATAGAAACCTTTTATTCGTCTTGCATCCTTCTCGCCCGTTTTCCACAATAGATTATACATAAATACGGCATAAATAACCGAAGTTATTGCAGAGAAAGCCATAGGCTTCTCTCCCGCAAATCCCGCTAAAGGCAAAAACATCATAAATGTAAGAAAAACCGTCGAAATATGGATGAGATATGTAAGCATCCCAACTTTTAAAACTTTAAGCATATTCGTTTCTCCTCTTTGATTTGTGGTGTATTTTCGGCAGGAGCAAGCCCCTGCCCTACAAAGATGATATATGTAAATATCAAAATTAAGCAAACTAATCTTTTAAATTGTATAGACTTGACACAAGTAAATTTCACCCTTATCAAAGTCTATATTCACTTTTTAAAATTCCCTTTCATCTCATCGTTCCCTTCTGTGTTAATTGTTTTTTTAATAATCTGTTCTTCTAAATGCCTTCTGTTAATATGAAAGAAAAAGTTCTTGTATTTTAGTAATAATCTTTTATTGCGATTTGCTATTTCTATGCAATTCTTTCTTCAATGCATATGCTTTAGCAGGAAAAAAGAAGAAATTCAAAAATTTTACTTTCTTTGCAATTACTGCTGCTAACACCGAAAACACCAATCCGCAAGCAGTTCCTAAAAGAACGTGAATCCACCACTGGCCTATATTCATACGAAGCAAGATTATTCTTGTTCCTGCCGTAAATATGGTGTGTAATAGGTAAATTTGAAAAGAATACTTATTTACAAAATCGAGAAAACGAGTAACAGTTTTACAGCATTGGAGCAGAGAAATAAACATAATACTTGAATATATTCCAAACAGTATCATTATTTCCTTTATGAACGGAGCTTCAATTTTGTTTAGTAAAATAAAAATGATACCTGTTACTATATGCAGTATCACAACCAGGCATTTAGCCCAGGCTGAAAGCCTAGTAAGGCTTTTGAAATCTACAAATGTGCCAATTCCAAAAGCAAGTGCGGAATAAAATACCACATCCAAACTTCCAAACGGAATACCAAAAAGCGGAGCTAAATAACCTGTTAAAACAGCTATAATTGTAATTTGCCAATTTTTTAATATTCCCGAAAAAGCCGTCCAAATACAAAACAAAAAGAACAGTGCATACAAAAACCAATATTGGGCAACAGGAGTTTTCCATATATAAAGAATATCTGAAACTGCAAAACCGGTATTTGATTCTCCAACTAAGCTGTTTATCAATATATAAACAACTGAAAAAACTATGTATGGAATACCAAGAGTGTAAAGCTTATAGAGAATAAATTTCCATTTGCTTTGTTTGCCTTTCCATTCTCCGGTCATTTTATACACAACACCGCTTAAAAACAGAAAAAGTGCAACATGAAAAGACCATATAAACTTTTCCATTCCCCAAAAAAATTCGGGAATATCTATACCTGCAATTCTTATTCCCATAATAACATGACCAAGCAGTACTAAAAAACAAGCATATCCTTTCAGTCTGTCAACAAGCACATTTCTTTCCATATTGCACCTCCTTAAAATCATTTTACCTTTTCCTTGCTCCTGCAAGTTGCAGAAACAATATATTTCGGTCTTCCTTTAATTTCATCATAAATACGGGCAACATAATATCCGATAATACCCAGGCTTATCATCATAATACTTCCTATAAATATCAGGATAATTATAACCGTTGTCATACCTTCAAGGGCAATACCACGGATTTTATCAATCAGTGCCCAAACACTGAAAATAGCAGTAATAATAAGCATCATAACACCAAGCACGGTTACAATCTGCATTGGTGCTGTCGAGTAGGCAGAAATATTTGAAATGGCATATTTCAAAAGGCCTATGGCAGACCATTTTGATTCACCCTCCAATCTTTCATTAACCTCGAATTCAACCGTTGTTTTGTTAAAGCCTACCCAAAATGAAATTGCTCTAAAGAAACCTTTTCTTTCAGGAATTCTGTTGAGTATATCCACAACCTTGCGGTCAAGCAGTTTAAAATCAGAGGCGTTTGACATATCAAATCCTACTACCGAACTGATAACCCTATAAAACTTTCTTGCAGCAAAACCATGCATTTTGCTTTCTTTGCCTCTTGTTTTTTTAATACCCTCAACAATTTCATAGCCTTCCTGCCACATACGATACATTTCCACAATTTTCTCAGGAGGATGTTGAAGATCGCAATCAATTACTACAACTGCATCGCCTTTGGCACTTGCAAGCCCTGCCGAGATGGCTGCTTCTTTCCCGAAATTTCTTGAAAAATGCAGTCCATATATATTTTTTTCTTTATCGGCCAAGTTTTCTATTTTTTTATATGTAGTATCCGTAGAACCATCATCAATAAAAATAATTTCATTGTCAATCTGAGCTTTTTCTAAAATCTCTGATATCGTATAATAAGCTCTTTCTACGGATAATTCCTCATTGTATGCAGGAATAATTACGGACAGCATTTAAACACCTCCTGAATTGTTATTAAAAACTTTCTCAAGCTGAGCCACCGGCATAGGTCTGTAATAGTAAAAACCCTGAAGAAAATCACAACCTGCTTTTATCACCGCTTCTTCTTGCTCTTTTGTTTCGATTCCTTCGCATAATGTCTTAAAACCAATATCACCGGCAGTACGGATAATATTTTTCAAAATAATAAATCCTGTATCTGTAACCGAATTCTGTGTTATCGTTTTATCAATCTTCACAACAGAAATATCAAGGTTTTGCAAATCTCCAAAGGTTGTATATCCGCTCCCAAAATCATCAAGCAAGATAGATATACCTTTTTCTTTAAGAGCTGACAGATTATCTATCATTTGCTTTCTTGCATCGAAGGTAATGTCTTTATCCTCTAATATCTCAACCGCCAGACAGGAAAAATTCAAATCATATTTTTGTGCGATAGCTATTATCTTCTCCGCAAACTGTGGTTCGCACAATGTTGATCTTGAAAAATTGATGGTATATTTATATTGTTCCCTTTGTTTTTTATCGTTTGAAATCCATTTGCAGTTTTTTTCAAAAATATAATAATCAAATTTATCATTGATTCCAACAGAGTCCACCGCAGACAAAAAGCTACCCGGGGTTAATACACCCTCGCTTTCTGAATTTAGGCGTGATAGTACTTCCGCACCTATTATTTTCTTTGTTTTTGCATCTAAAACAGGTTGATATTCAAGGAAGAAACGATTGTTATCAATTTCTTTTTCTATATTATTTTCTATTTTTATCTTTTTTTCAAGCGCTTTTCCGCCGGATACATTCCACTCAGCGTATGGAATATTTTCATTCTTCGCAAGCAAATATGCCTGTTTGGCACGGCCTATTGCATCATCAAACGACACTTGTGTGCCAAACGCAAAATATACACCGATTCTGACGTCAATAATATTCAGTGCGCTGTGTTTTAAGAGACATTTGCTTAGCTCACCAAAACAATTTTCGATTTTTTTGCGTGCAGTTTCGATATTCCATTTTGAAAGAACAACGAAGTTTTTTTCTCCATATATAGCTATATTACTGTCATCACTGTTTGAAAAAGCTTCCAGCAAGACTCCCTTTATTTCAGAAAAAACATTCATGGTTTGATGTGCCGAATATAGACTTCTGAAATTATCCAGGGAAACTTTAGCATAGAAAACACACCTGTCTTCGCGTAATTTCCCTGATTTTTCAAAGCTGGCTTCTAATTTACTTATATTGATAAACGCCTTTTCTTCACTGCCGGCAGCAGTTTTTGCTCCTCTTATGGCAAAATAAATACCAATAGTGATAAGAACAATAAAGCATAAAACCAATATGGTTATGATGATGTATGGGTATTCAAATAGTTGCATTCTTATGGCTCCTATACTTTTTATTTTGAAAAAGTCGGAAATTCCAAGGTTCCACCAGTTTTCTTAAGTCCTATTTTTTCAGCACTTTCAATGCACCTGTGTCCGTCTGCTCGAGCTCTTTTTTTACGCTCGGGGATTTCCGCTGCAAGATATGGTATTCCAAACGAAAGCATCGCCTTTATCAGCTTAGTCTTTGCAATACCTTTCCTTTTGTATTCTGCCAGAATTTCAAACATGGCATAGTTTAAAGCATCGTTATTAAATGCTTTCGTTTTGCGATTAACGGCCTTTAGCCATTTGTAAAAATCCAAAAACTTATTGATGTCTGTATTTTCTCTGAAATAAATTCCTCTGATATAAAACTCCTCTTGATTACTGTTCATAGTTTCAAGAAGTGCTCCATAATATTTTTTTTGAATTGCAATGACTTCTTTGTGCTGCTTCTCTAAGGTTGTTTCGGTAATTTGTTTATCATGAAGTCTGTATACCATAAGATATTCAGGCATAATCTCTATATCGTAGCCTGCCATTACAAATCTTGTCCAAAGTTCCATATCTTCGGTACAGGTAAAGTTTTTATCATACAAAAGACTTCTGATTGCATCAGCTTTTGCAATAATTCCGGGATGAAGTATGGGATTTGTAACCAAAAGCAATGCTTTTATAGACTCATTGTCGCACTTCCCTCCGCATCCTCCGGAAGAGATAACTCCGTTTTTAAGCGTCATAAATCTGCAGGAAGACAAAGCCACATTCGGATTTTTCTCCATAAATTCATACTGCTTTTCAAGCCTTTCAGGCAGACATATATCATCTGCATCCATTCTTGCAATATATTTACCCTGTGCATATGATATAGCTTTGTTAAGGGATGACGGAAGTCTCAAATTCACTTCATTAGTATATACTTTTACACGTTTATCAAAGTCTTCATATTTCTTTAAGATTTCGTGGGTTTTATCGGTGGAACAATCGTTAATTATAATAAGCTCAAAGTCTTTAAATGTTTGATTTAAGACGCTTTCTATGGCGTCACGCAAATAATCTTCACCATTATACACGCTCATTATTAAAGATATTTTAGGTGCTGTATTCATTTTTTGTCCCCCTTTCTCATGTGCTTTAACTCTTTACATAAATACAAAAAGTAAAATGCTAATCTGATTCTTTGTTTTTTCATTAAATATATGGCAATTCGGCTTTTTGTAGTGATTTTTTCAAAATGTGCCTTTTTGATTTCCTCTCTATGTAGGGACCCTAATATAAGTTCCTTTAACTTTTTGATAGCATTAAAATGATTCCCTTCCGCCGCTGCTGCCAAAATTGCAAAACACATAAAACAAGAATAACGTGAAATCTGCTGGTCAAAGTCTTTTGGTTTCTCTATGTTTAAACTGCGAAGTCCTGTAATCACATCTGCTATCTGCAAGATCTGATGCGTTTTAAAATCTGTTGAAATGGAATCATTTCTTATGGTATAAAGATATATGGCTTTTTTGCTCATATAAACTGTTTCTGCCTCCAAAAAGCAAGGCACAATACAGCTTAAATCCTCACCTAAAGAAATAGCAGGATTGACACTGAGCTGATGTTTTGTGGCAAGTTCTCGTTTTATTGCTTTTCCCCATAAAAAATAAAATATATGATTCATATTTTTATCTGACAAAAGCTTTGGGGAAATATGTTGCTCGATTTCCTTTTTGTGATACAAGCCCTCATCGACCAAGTCTTCAACACTATCTCCAATTTTACCATTGATACTGCACTTATAAGAAAAAGAAACAATATCCGCATCGGTATCACAAATTATTTTATATGCACTTTCCAGCGCATCAGGAAGAACTGCATCATCACCATCAAGATGAAAGATATAATCTCCGCTTGCCACTTTGATCCCGGCTTGTCTTGCGCTTACCAAACCGCCGTTTTCTTTGTGTATTACTTTTATTCTTTCGTCTTTTTTCGCATATTCATCACAAATTGCTCCGCATCTGTCAGGTGAACCATCATCAACCAATATAAGCTCAAAATCGGTAAATGATTGCAAAAGCACACTGTCAATGCATCTTCTTATGTATTTTTCAATATTATAAATCGGAACAATTACTGAAAAAAGCATTGTAAAAACTCCTATCTGTCTCTTAATATCACCATTAACCTTTGAAGCAAAAACAATTGATGCTTCATAGCAAAAGCAAATGCCGCTTGTTTTACGGGCAATCTGTACCAAGGATATGATTTTAATACATTTTGAATTTTGTCCTGGGTGCAAATTTCTTTTAATCTTTTCTTAAGATGAGAAAACTTTATTTTTTCATCCCTTGCGTGCATAATCTCTTGCGAACACAAAATCCTTCCAAAGCCTTGTATCAATCTATCTAAATAAATTTTATATTCTTCTTTTTCTATAGTATCTGCAATTCGTTTTTCAAGTTCATCTAAAAATACGATGCTTTTCTCAAAACGATCTTTCTTATATGCTTTTGAAAGAGAATCTTCATTACGACAATAGCAGTAGTATGCCCCGGACACACCAACTGCACATTCTGCCGATTTTATGTAGTCAACCATAAACAAGGTATCCTCGGAAAGTATTGCTCTTTCGGACAAGAATCTGATTCCTTTTTCACGAATCACAGAAGTTTTAAATATGTTTTTACATACGCTCACACCATAACGGCTGTCATCAGGCTCGTGAGGTAATGCACCGATGGCGCCTAAAAGAAGATTTTTCATATCTTCTTTTTCAAACACTGTTTCTTCTTCAAAATACACTTTTCTTGAATCTGTGCCGGACTCCGAAAACATATTTCCACCAACAAAACAAATCCCTGATAAACATAAGTCAGCATTATGTTTTTTTGCTGCATTATATAATGTTTCGCACATTAACGGCTCTATATAATCATCAGAATCGACAAAACCTATATATTCACCTGTTGCTGCTTCAAGTCCCGTATTTCTTGCAAACCCAAGACCGCCGTTTTTCTTGTGAACAACTTTAATTCTTGAATCTGTTTTTGAGATTTCATCACAAAGCACGGCACACTCTTTCTTTGAGCCGTCATCAACTATGATGATTTCTATATCCTTAAGAGTTTGGTTCATTATGGAATCCATACATCTTCTAAGATATTTTTCAGTATTATATACAGGCACAACGATGCTTAAGCTTGGTTTTGTCACTTTCTTCACCTCTTGTCTATAATGAGTATACTTTAGCGAAATAGCGTTTTTACGCTATTTCACGACAGCAAATTATTTGCTGTTATGAAAACTATTTCAAGAAATAGTTTTCGAGGACCTCATTGCAATGAAGTATCAGGAAATTGCGAAGCAATTTCCTAATCAAAACAATGTTTTGATTAGGAAAAACGTATTTTACGTTTTTCCTTAAGATACATTCATTATAAGGTTGTTGTATTTTTGTATTAAGATGCCACAATACTCTGTGACACCCATTATATTCTTGCCTTTAGTTTCACAGTTTGTTTTAAGTGTTTTATAGTATTCTTTGTTACCAAGACATTTTTTTACTGCCTCAGCCACAGATTCAGGTGTTGCCTCTGCCAACACACCCGTTTTTCCATCTTCTACAAGCTCTGCCATTCCGCCGTAATTCATGGTTACAACCGGAACTCCCATAGAATGAGCCTCTAATATGGATAAAGGATTATTTTCATAACAAACCGATGGAGCAATAAGAAGTTTTGCGTTTGCCATCAAATCGGTAAGTTCTTTCCCCGTAACAAAACCCTTTAAGGTAACATTCGGGATATTTTTCAAAACCTCATCATCAGGACCATTTCCTGCTACGACAAAGTTAATGTCAGGCAAGATTTTTGCGGTATTTGCCAGAAGCTCAACGCCTTTTTCCTTTGAAAGTCTGCCAACAAAAACAATATAGGGATTTTTACTATCCGTTTTAGACAGAATATTATTCTTTTCAATAAAATTATGTATTGTAAATGTCTTTCCCATATATATATCCGAGCTACTAACAAGCTTATTTTCCAAAAATCTGCTCGGACAGATATATAAATCAACCTTTTTATATGTTTTTAAAAATGAATAAAACTTCGCTTCAATTACACCCAGTAAGCTTTTGACTTTGGAATCATGAATACAATTAAATTTTAAGCAATTCCATTTCGAGCCTTTTATACATCTGTCGCAAGGCTTTGTTTCATTAAAGCTATACAAAAGATGATTAGGGCAAATCATCTGATAGTCGTGAACTGTTTGCACAAGGGGGATATTTCTCTTTTTTACCGCATAAATAATTGATGGCGTAAGCTGAAAATTGATATTATTCATATGAACAATATCAGGCTTAAAATCATCTAAAACTTTGCCGATCTTTTTATGTGCTTCCCTTGAGTATATTATTTTAAACGGATAGAGAAATCTCTGTGTACCCTTAGAGTGAAAATCCATATTGGTTGTGTAAAGTCCCAAAGAATTTCCCACCGTGTTTTTTTCGTCGTACATACCAAAATATTCAACTTCGTGTCCCTGTGATTTAAGCTCTTCTGAAAGCTTTAACATATAGCTCTCGCTACCGCCTCTTGGGTATAGAAATTTATTCACCATCAATATCTTCATAATATTATCCTGCCCTCTGTTTCTCTGTTAACATCTGAAATATATCCGAACATTTTTGTTTCGGTGGTTCGCACCTTTTCGTCAAATCCGTGTCCAATCATTATAATGGCAAGAACAGTTGTAAGAAGCGGATAATTCATAGTGTTATCGGTTGATGAAACTATAACCAAATATATACTGAGTGCAAGGGCAATAATCCCATTTTCAACCTTTCCTTTTTTGCCAAAATAACATACTCTGACTAAAGTCATAGAAACAAGCCATAAGATATATCCCCAAAAACCAAGGTCTATAAAATACTGCAAAAAATCGTTATGAACCGATGAAACACCCACATTCATATTTGTGCTTAACTGATATGTCAAAAATCCGATTCCGTTGCCCAAAAACTCCGGTGAAAATTCGTAGAACTTATCTACGGCATTGTAAATGGTCACACGACCGCTTGTGTCTATTCCTGCTTTTTCAAGCAATGTAAAGACATCAAGCTTTATGATAGCAATATATCCTATAAGCAAAACCACCAATATAATAGAAAAAATCACGGTAAGTCGCATGGCTGTATCTTTTTTAAATTTTGCGACAAATTTTAAAAACCAACCAAACGCCAAAGCGATTACAATAGCGATAATACCAATTCTCTTGAACGCTGTAAGGAAACAAAATACTGTGAGTCCAAGTAAGATAAAAAATACAATATCTTTCTTGGGCTTTAAAAGCATATATATGAGATACGCTCCAAGGCAAAATGCAAGCTCGTGAATCTCTGCCTGAACAATAATATCTCCGGTTTCTGCTGCAAAAGTCATAACAAGGGTTATAAATTCTGAAAAGAAGCTTCCAATGCCATTTTGTGCTATAATCGTCAAAAGCATCAAAATATTGGAAACAAGAATTGCAATTAGGTTATACCATATACCTTTCTCGCCAAACACGTACAAAAACGCAACTGCTGCTAAGGTAAATGAAAGCATATTGTTATATACAAAAGCACCTGACAAACCTCTTGAAATAACAGCCGTATCAACGCGAACTATAAACCATATGAAAAGAGATACTATGATTGTTACAAGCAAAGGAGTAGAATATACGAAGGCTTCTTTAAGTGAAGATGTACCTCTTGCAATATTTGGCTTAAATAAAAATGCAAAAAACGCTGATACAAAAAGAACAAGGGCAAATGCATGACGATATGTAATAAACAAACCAAGGTTAATTACTTCTGTAAGAAAATAGTACATAAGTACTGCTATTGCCATAAAGTAAACCTTAAAAGCTGTTTGTACAAATCTGTTTTCCATAGTTCATTTGCCCTCCTTTCCTTTATTTATTCGGTTACAACTTCTTTTTTCAGGGGCTCGGAAACATATTCCTTTTTACTTTTTATTGCCTCTGAAAGCAGTTTTCTTGCAGTTTGATTTTCCTTAAATGTTTCTGCAATACCAACCTTATATTCTATCCTGATTTCCTTATATTCTTCACGGTCATCAAGTCTTAACTGGAACAACCTCATTATATCTTCAACGGTAATGTAATCAGTATCCTTTGCCAAAATTACAAAGCTGCCGTTTCCGTTATAAATAAACTCTGCATCTGTTTTTCCAAAGGTTTCTTTCAGGTACATTGTAAACATCTTTATAATGTCGTCACCCGTCTGACGTGTATGATCGGCATTTATATTTGCAAGATTTGCTATATCAACCATTGCATACACCGTACCGTCATCTAAGAGTTTTTTATCCATAGATTTCAAATACTTATCAAAGTATGCACGGTTATTAAGTTCTGTAAGATGGTCTGTGTAGAAAATATAATGTATAATATCTCCAAGTCTTCCTAATACAATCGCACCGCCACAGCAAAGGATTATAAGGAAGAAGAATGCAATCAATGTATATAAGTTTACATTAACACTCGGTTTAACCGAAGCAGAGGATAATACCGAAATATAACTTGCACCAAGATATTCATTGTATTCCTCATTAGTTTTCATCGTTGTACTGTATAAACCATTCAAATCAGAAATAAGTTCTTTGATTTCTGTATCAACCTCTCCTTGAATTTGTGCATAGCTTTCATTGCTCAATTGGGTACATGTCTGACCAGAACCACTGCAAGTACCACCGCAAGCTCCCGTACATTTTTGGAAGGTGTCGATAACATATTGACAGTATGCAGAGTCAATAATTGAATGTTCCTTTTTTTCGTTGTGTTCTCTTAAGCCATATATGAGTTCATCATAGGTTACGGTTTGATCACCCGGTGCAATAGAATCTGTTAAATTACGCTCATGCACATTATCCAGGATATACTCGTGAGTAATATTTGTATTCCCTGATTCTCTCATTTTTTCTACATAAGCATCAATAACTGCGACGGTATCTTCCACCAGACTTTCTTCTTTTGTGTTTGATATATCGTTATTATCAATTCTTGTAGTGTAGTCTGAAATCAGCACAGTTTTATTTTTAGTTATCTGGTACTTATATATTTTTGAAAACAAGTCAGATAGTTTAACGTGTCTTATGTAGCTAAATTCATCTGCCAAATCGTTAAAAGATACCCCTGTTTTTGTTGCTCTGTAATAGGGTGTTTGGTCCATACGCTGGTATAATGTGTTTAATGTTTCATCAATACCCGCATCAATCATTTCAACCAATTCGATATAATCATAGTTTTCGTTTTCTATATTATCTATGACATTTTTTGCCGGAGCAACATTAACATATTTTTGACTGTATTCTGCAAAATAAACATCTAAGGTTTCATCAAGTATAGTTCTTGCAAACTCTGTTCCTTCGTTGTTTGTAGCAGTAAAAGAAACAACATAGGTACTTGGCTCATAAACATATTCTTCGCCTTCTTCAAGTTTGGCTTCTTTTTGTGCAATCTTATCCTCATCGGGAAGGGGTGTTATTGATATTCTTGATATCAGACTATCAACCGAATAAATACCTGTAAGTCCCATTCTGTCAACAACTTTGCTCATTACAGCCGATGATTTGATTTCATTAACATCAAGTTTTGAACCTGTTGGTGTAAGTCCTTGCTCTGCCCCCGGATCATTGTAATGAATAACCTCTGAAGCAACAAATGTGTTGGAATTCTTAAGTTTGAAATTTATTGCATAAGTTGCTAAAACACAAATAATCACAATGATAGGCAGAATCTTTTTTAAATATCTCATAATCTGAAAATTCTTCATTTTTTACCCTCCTGTATCATTTTGTGTTTAAGCTTTCGGAAATCTTTTAGAAACTGTAAATACATACGCACAGGCATAAGCAAGCATCATAAATATAATGATTGTCTTTAACTCACTAAACAAAGAAGTT
>CALDQB010000050.1 GCA_937911665.1 uncultured Clostridia bacterium
TATCGTATCCGCCGTCCACGCCCGAATTCTTATAGCATGGATTGAGCCAGATCACGTCGATGCCCAGTTCCTTGAGATAATCACCACACGCTTCTTCCAGAGAATGAGCCACCTGAAAAGCTTCGTCATAATCTTTGCCATATCCTCAACCGTCAAATTATTTCCATCTTGGAAAATCAACTCGGTAACGATATGATCAGCCGCCAAAATTGCTGATGCAGATGCCGCCTGTTTGTCAGTGCTATCCGATTTCAAAAGCTCTTTGTAATACTGCTTTTGCAAAGCATTTACTTTTTCGATGTTGCCTTTCTCTTGCAGATACTCCACAAATTCACGCCCTGCAAAGCCGTAATTTTCGTTTATAACGGCACAAAGTCCTACAAGGTCGTGATATACCTTTTCTTCGGTTTCAACCTCAATAATACGGTTTACTGCACCACCACCGCTATTTGTGTTGCTGATTGGGTGCTCCCCATTCGTGATAAAGCAGCATTTCCAAGTGTTTACTTTTTGCAAACCGCCTTGCTTTGCCCCTCTCGTTCTACCTACACCCTCGGTCAACTGATATATGATTTTGTCAAAATCCCTCACTCCCGCGCTTGATTGGATTTGCAATTCATCAATGCACATCGGCAAACTGTTCAAGAATGTTGCCATCATTTCCTGTCCGACAAGGGTACTATTGAATGTTGTAACATACTCCCCAAAACTTGGCTTTGCCCAAACACTCGCCGCAGTCAACAAAAGAACCGACTTTCCGACTTCCGTGCCGCCCCAAAAATGGCAGAAAAACGGAAGTAATCCGCACGGTTGCAAAATCACACTTGCGAAAGATGCCGCCAATGCGATACGCGCAACGCCCTTTTCGGATCTTAACTCTCGCATAGCATCAACCCACTTTTCACGGCTACCGCTTGACTTTACAGAGCTGAAAATGTGCTTGAAATTGTTTTCACCGTCAAAAACCAACTCGTCAACATAAGGCGAAAAGCCATCTCCAACCCACCCCAAACGGCTGACCGATTTCTGTTCGGGTATCATATCATAATTCAATTCTTCGATTTCAAAAAGGTACTTGGAAAGAGCCTTTGCATTTTCGCTTGTTACAAGAACACCATTTGCCGCCAACTGCAAGATGCTATTGCTTGAAGCAAGAGTGGATTTTTCTGCGATAAGAGAACGCCAAAACCGCCCTTTGCGATATGCTATTTTTAATCTTTCTTCTCCTGTATCAACATTACAAAGCCTTTGAATAGGCATTATCGGGTGTCGGCATATAATTTGGTCAAATCCGTATTTGTCCTGTATCATAACACCGAGGTCATCGCAAACATATTCACCCGAAAAAAGCTCTATTTCCTGTCCGTCAAACTGCGTGGAATTTTCAAGCATAACCCCGTTTGATTTCGCTTGCATTTGGCAGTACGCATCGAACAGAGCCACAAAGCACTTTACACCGATAGCCCCTGCCTTTTCTTTCATTTTCTGCTGAATTTGTTTCATCAAGAATTTGTTATCCTTGAATGAATACAAAAACTCATACGGCTCGGAAGTACCTATATATTGGTCATAGGTATATTCGGGTATTTCAACTATTTCTTTTTTCATATTTCATTAACTCCTCTTCCGCACAACCGAGCCTATATTTTGCGTATTCTATACCCTGTAATGCTTCTATAAATTTCGGGTGCAATTCCTCACACGCCGATTTTGGTCTATAATCAATTTTCTGCCGTTCAAGTCGTATCAACTCACCGTGAGCATCAAGCCAAGCGGTCAAATATCTTTCGTGTTCTTCTTCTTTCTTTTTCTGCTCTTGTTTTATCAAAAATGATTGTCTTGCCATATCGGTCTGCCGTCTTTTGTCTATCCGTTCGCCGATGGGCAAACCGAGCGCAAAATCTGTGTTTATCTTTGATACCGCATCGGCAAAACTCAAAGAAAAATAATCTTGCACAAATTTTATAGCATCGGCATTATATCCGCATTTGAAACAATGGCAATATTCTTCTTTAATGCCGAGATTGTCATTTTTTCCACCGTGAATGTGGCACGGCATTCTGTTTCCTCTTTTTATTTCAAAGCCATAAAAACGCACCAATTCGGGCATTTTTACACGGCTTTTTATTTCATTTGCAATATATGAATTATTCATAATCCCTCAAACAACAAAGCACCCCGTCCTCGTGAATGGCAGTTCACTTGGGCAGGATGCTTTGGTAGTCAATGATATTTACTTTGAGCGATAATGCCCTGCCAAACATCATCGACTATAATTATTATACCACACTTCCCCCCCCATTTGTCAAGAGGAAATTTCTCAAATTTTTAACTTTTTCGCAAGAGCCTTAACCCTTCGCTCATATTCTTCGGGCGATTTTGCCGTCCGTGCGATTTCTGCCTTGATGCGTTCATATACTGCGTATTTATTCATTGTTTGCCTCCAAGATTTCA
This sequence comes from uncultured Clostridia bacterium, assembly GCA_937911665.1. GTDB lineage: Bacteria > Bacillota > Clostridia > Monoglobales > Monoglobaceae > UMGS1820. The sequence continues at coordinate 2,455 of CALDQB010000050.1, forward strand.
ACAATTCGCCTTGCTGTGCTTCTCTTATCGCAAAAAAGAAATTCCACGCCATAAGCAATATGCACCCTGTAAATTTCATTTGCAAGGTTTCTACCACTCACACCGCTATATTTATCCGTCCACTTTTCGACATCTTCAATGGATTTTATTTGTCCCCCGTGTTCGACAAGCACAAACAATTTAATTTTATGTTCTCTCGCCCTGCGTACCTCTTTCCAAAAACGGCTGTGGTCTTTGGCGTTCATAAGGTTTTTTGACAATTCTTGCAGATTTCTTTTGCGGTCAACGCTGATTTGCGGTTTCCCCTCGATTTGATAATCTCCGACATCAAGTTTACGGATTTCATATTCAATGCCGTGTTTGTCAAAATATGCTTTTATGTGTTCGTTTCGTTTTTCTCTTGTATCAAATACATATCGGCTCATAAAATCCCCCACAACGCCCCAATTTTGCCCTCTGTTGCGTTTTTATAGTATGGGAGTAAATCATAATACCCCCACACCACAAAACGCGTTAAAACACGCTTAAAAAGGTAAATCCGAGTCAATATCAATTTCTTCCATCTTCGGTGCTGAATTTGTCGGTGCAGAATTACCGCCATTGTCCGACTTGCCGCCGCAAAAATCAACTCCGTTTGCCATAATCTCCCACGAGATGCGATTGTTTCCCTCATTGTCCTGCCACTTTCGACTCTGCATTTCACCGCTGACAAGAATTTCCTTGCCTTTTGTAAAATACTTTGATACCATATCTGCAAGACCTCTCCAACATACAACCGTGAAAAAGTCTGTCTGTTTTTCTTCGCCGTTCTTATATGAACGGTCAACCGCTACCGTGAAATTGCAAACCGAAACACCGCTTTGTGTCTGCTTTAATTCGGGGTCTGCGGTCAATCTTCCGTGAATTGTAATATGATTAAGCATTTTAATTCTCCTTTAATTCTTTTACAGGACACCAAGATTTTTTCTCGGTTTTGTCCTTTATTTCTTTTCCTTGACCTATATATCTATTCTCTTTATCTGCAACACAATAACCATTGTTGCGTAAAGGACAACTCCAACAATTTTCGGGAAATTCAAAATCATTAATTATAATTCCCATTGTTTATTCTCCTTTCAACGCATCTGTCAAATCCGATGCAACTTTTTCAGCCTCAAACCATTCTGCGATTTTGCTCTCGCCCTGCTCGATAGCGTTGTAAATGCCGATATAATCGGTAAAATCGTCAATAGTCATTGTGTCAACTTTGCGACCCAAACGCTTCTCGATCTGCTCCTGCGTTACGCCGAGCTTTCCGAAAGCAACCACCATTTTCTTTACACGGTCAATCAACGGCTCGTCATTGTTTCCTGCAAGTGTCTTTTTACACTCATTGATAGCCATATCGACAAGGTCTGTCGGCAGGATTGCAAGAATGCGAGAACGCAAACGCCTTGCGCCCATATTGGCGTTGATTTCGTAAATATCTCTTTGCGAGGTCAAAATCTTTGCCTTACCGCCGACCTCACGAATATGCGGATTTGTGAAGTTCTGTACGCTCTGTGCATTTGTTTCCAAATCCCACGCATAAGCCTGCATCTCGCTCTTGCCATCATCCTGCGAAAGTTCCTTGATACCGTAGTCGATATTGCCCCAACATCTTGCCAATTCCTCTGCGAAACGGATTGTAGGACCGCTGACAGTTCCACCGCCTCTGTTATAAGAATAAAACGCCTTTTCTGCGATACCCTTACGCTGACAAGCCTGTGCTACACGGTTATAAGCCTGTACCTCATCACGAGGGAAACGCTTTGCAATAACGAGCTTTCCCTGTGCCTCTGCTATCGCTCGGCTCGCTTCAATAGCAACCGTTCCTTGATTGATGTTGTCCAACTGTGCCATAACGCCGTTGTTCATATTCGGCATATTCGGCATCTGCTGTTCCTGTACGATCATTTCATTGTTTTCCATTTTTTAATCCTCCTTTATTTCCATTAAATCTCGCCACTTTTTATCGAACTCTAAAAATGGTGGATATAATGCTACTTGAAAATTAAGTTTTTCTTCGTTTGGATCTGCTCCCAAACACATTAAAATATTTTCGTTTTCCTCTACAAGCCCTGCGACATAGATTATAGTTCCGTGCTTTTGTTCGCACTTTACCTTACATTCTCCATAGGTTATATCATAATCACCTATTGTTGAAAAATCTACATCTTCAATAACTTTGATTATTCTTTGTCTTAAACTTAAATACATATTATACCTCCTTTCTCCAACTTGTTCCTCTTACTATGTTTCCTATTTGAGTTTGACACACTCCAAATTTCTCGGACAAACCTCTGCACCCGAACTCTTTACTTTTCCTTTTATACAATTTTCTTATTTTTTCAACTGTTCCCCAATCAAGTTTTCTTCTTGGGTGTTTTTCCGCAGAAACAATCTTGCTTCTAAAATCGTGTGTCATTTTCCCATAATTTGAATTATACTTATATGTACACCATTCTAAATTATCAACAACATTATTTTGCGGATTTTCGTCTTTGTGATTTATTATCGGAAGATTTTCGGGATTTGGTAAAAATGCTTCTGCAACCAATCTGTGTATTTGAAATGTTTTTCCCTTTCCTTGTTTGCTTAAATGTATATTCAAATATCCTGTTTTAGCAGGAATAGGCGACATAACAAATCCTTTTCGATTAAACCCTCTCCCATCTTTTCTGTCAAGAGAACGAATATTCCCTAAATTGCTTGCTTGATAAAGTCCTTCATAGCCTTTAATATCTCTCCAAATTTCTTTCATTTTATCTCCTAATAAATATAAAAACCGCAAAGGTACTTGTATGGTGTCAGCATACTTTCCCAATGCGGAATTTGACATAATATAAGTTTTTTGGTAAATGTCTGACACCCATTTAACACTTATATTATACCATATATTTCGATAAATGTCAATACTTTTATTCGATTTCTTTGGCTAAATACGCAGGTAAATTCAAATTATTTATTTGGTTATATCTTCCCAAATATCCCCAAAAGTTGTTGTTTTTCACACAATCCGCATATGTTCCTATGCACTCACGAAAAACATCATATCCGTACTGCAAAAACAATTTATCGCATTGCAAGATGTTTATTGAATACGGAGGCTCTTTTTCGATTACAACAAAAACAAATGCGTGTTCTTTTCCTGTGTTTTGCTTTACGCCCTCACTATACATTGCCGCTTGCATATGATAACCGTGTTTTATTGCATCACGAATAAAAACATCTGTACTTGCATTTGCGGCAGATTTCAAGTCAACAATCAATGGCATATCGCCAATTTCTACAACGCAATCTGTTCGACATTTGCAATCGATACCCGTCATTTCATCTACCCAAAAGAACGGTCTTTCCTTTTCGCCTTTGAGCAGTTTCTTGACAAATTCATTTTTGTTCAATGCCTCACACATTGCTATTGCCTGTTCTACCATATCAACCGATACAACGGTTTTGCCCTCTGCCTGTGCTTCAAACTCCGCAAATGCTTCTTTACCCGCCTTTGTCCGTTTGTCAACATTCGGCATAACTGCGAACTGTTCCCAAACTGTGTCAGGCTGTAAAGCCATAGCATGAAACAACTGACCAAGTACAAGCGCAGGTGTCGGTTCTTCGGGGTGTTCTCGGTAATGCTTGAACTTTTCGGGGCTTTCGCTTATTTTGAAAAGCTCCGACCTGCTTATAGCAGGGTGTTTCCTGTAATCCTGTTCTGTCATTTTTACCTCATTCTTTCTTTTGTTTTTTCACTTTTGGTTGATTTTTTCTGCGAGAACCATTCTTGCCCAAGCAGACATTGAAAGCCCTGCCTTGTTTGCTTCTCTCTCGACCGCTTCTTTTTGGGCTTTTGTTAGAAGAATTGCGAGAGTGTTTCCGCGTACCTCTTCACGATTGCTTTTTGGCGTTTTCATTCTTTTTCACCTCCTCTGCAAGTTTTTCACCAAACCAAGATATGTCGCTTTCTACAAAATCGGTGGAATCAATTTCTTCATATCTTTTTTTGATGTATTCTATCAATATGGCTTCTATGTCACTTTCTTCTAATAAAGAAGCAAGAAGCGCATTGATTTTTATTTCCAATTTTTCTCCAATAGAAATTTGATAACACATATCAAAATCTTTTTTATAACGATTTATACATTCCTCACATACGCCTCCACTTAATTCATCTTCTAAATGAGCAGAACCACAAATTTTGCACGGTGTTGTTTCTTCATAATCCCCCTTGCACAAAGGACAACCACTCATCTCTTCGGAACAAGATGCGCCCCAATATTCTCCTCGACTTTCGCTCCAACGAGCCTGCTCTCCGTCTTCAAAAATATTCCCACAATCCAAACATTTATAAATCATCTTTTTAATCCCTCCATAAAATTTTCAAACAAGATAAATAAATTCCAATCCATATAATTTCTGTAATTTTTATCTAAATCTGTATTATGTGTTATAATATCAAAAAAAGATATTATCCACCATATCAAAATAGCGGTTGCTATTATTGAAATTATTGTTTCTATAATCCGTGTTTTTTTCACGTTCTTTCAACCTCCTTTGTCTTTTTTGAAAAAATTTCTCATAAATTTTTAAAATTTCTTTTTCCGCTTCTTCGGGCGGCTTGGGTTTGAATTTTTCTTCCACTTTTATATCCTCCCTTTCTTCGAGGTGTTCCCCTCTTGATTACGTACTTATTATAACACATCTTTTTGCATTTGTCAATAGGTTTTTAAAAACTTTTTTATATTTTTTTGAAATATTTTTACAACAAAAAGGGCGGTGAATTTCTCCATCGCCCAAAAACTTATTTATTCAATTTTTCAATCATTGAATGGTAGATTTTACGCTCTGCCTCATTCTGCGTGCTTGCGTAAACGGAACGGCAAAACTCCAAAATTTCAACCATTAATTTTTGTAGGTTTGCGGTGTTATGTTCATCTTTGTACTTTTGCAAAGCAGGGAAGATGTCGGCAATCTCGCTATACGCATCTGTCAGTTTTTCGAGTGGACTATCTTCAAATTGTTTCGACTTTACACCGCTATTTGTTTGGGTTAGTCCCTTTCCAGCTCTCTCATACACTTTTTGAGAGCCTCGCGTTCCTTTGGGCTTTCTGCCTCCTGCATCATCTCGCCAAGCATCGACATCATATCGTCCTTGGCTTGAGAATATCCGCCCTCATAAGACGAACCGCCACGATATGAACCGCCCTCATAAGAGCCCCCCTCGGAAGAATATCTGCCCATACTGTCACGTTTTGCATTTCTGCCTCTGCCCCTGCGCTCGGAATACATCATATCGTCGTCGTAGGAAGAGCCGTGCATATAAGAGCCGCCTCTGCCGCCTCTTGCCTCGGAATATCCATCTTCCTCTTCGAGCATCATTATTTTGTCGATGTTCTTTATAGTGTCGGTGAGCTTATGGATTTTTTCGAGCGAATTTACGGTGACATCGCCGCTCTTTGCGAACTTGTCAAGCTCTTCGCAGAGTGTTTCTTTAAGTTTTTCAAGATGTTTCATTGTGTCTTCTCCTTTCTCACGCTACACGGTCAAAGATGATGTTTGCATTGGTAACATCAATTGCCGAGCCTGCCGCTCCTGCCGCGCCAACGCTTACATTTTCTACCGATACGGTTACGCAACAGCCGCAAGGGATAATAATAAACGTACTCAATGACACGTTGAAAAACGCCTCTGCGACGGTGGGCGTAACGGTTGCGACAGCATTCTGAAGGGTTTCTCCATCCTCCTGAATCGCCACGCTTATCGGACCTACAACACCGCCATCATCTGCCGCGCTTACCGCTATATTTGCGTTAAAAGTAACTCTGTAAACGGTCTTGCAAGCGTTTCCTGCT
>CALDQB010000051.1 GCA_937911665.1 uncultured Clostridia bacterium
TTATGCGCCGACCGAGCCGGCAGGCGAGATAGGGACCGCTTTAGCGGTGGAGGGATTCTTATTTTTCAAATAAACCGAGAGGGCGGCGGCAATGTAAACTTTTTCATCGATAAGCACCGAACCCTGCAATATTGCACCTATTTGCCGACACATCTTTATGATGCCAGGCATCCATTCACCTCCTATAAATTCTTTTGACAACAAAATCTTTCTATGTTAGAATTAAATTATTCTGAAAAAGAAAAGAGATTGTGTTATGAAAATTATAGATATTGGCGGAATTAAAATCGGAAAAGGCTGTAAAATCGCAATTCAATCTATGCTCAACACGTCCACAAGCGACGTCGCGGCATCGCTTGAGCAAATTAATCGTTTGCACACCGCGGGTTGTGATATTGTTCGCCTTGCTGTTCCCGATATGGCGGCGGCAGACGCAATAGGTGAGATTGTCCGCAAATCTCCTATGCCTGTTGTTGCGGACATACACTTTGATTATCGTCTGGCTTTGCGTTGCATAGAACAAGGTGTTCATAAAATCCGCATCAATCCGGGTAATTTAGGCGGCGAGGAGCGTGCCGCTGCGGTCGCAAAAGTGGCGGCGGATGCGAAAATTCCCATTCGAATTGGCGTCAATGGCGGCTCTTTGGAATCGGGTCTTCTTGAAAAATGCGGCGGAGACCTCGCACGCGCCATGGTAGAGAGTGCGCGCGGACACGTAGAAATTTTGAACCGATACGGCTTTGACGACATTGTTCTGTCTATGAAATCTTCGGATGTCAAAACAACAATTGAGGCATATCGTCTCGCCCACGCAGAGTTTGACTATCCCCTCCACCTCGGCGTTACCGAGGCGGGCACCACAAAAGAAGGTATCGTCAAATCCGCCGTAGGCATAGGCTCGCTCCTTGCAGACGGAATCGGTGACACTATCCGTGTTTCCCTCACTGATGACCCTGTGCGCGAGATTGAGGCGGCGCGCCTTATACTCAAATCCCTCGGTCTTGGCGGAGATTCCGTTACAGTTGTTTCCTGCCCCACCTGCGGACGAACAAGAATCGACCTTATCCCTATCGCAAACGCGGTAACCGAGGCGGTCAGCAATATCCCCAAAAAGCTTAAGGTTGCTGTTATGGGCTGCGTTGTCAACGGACCCGGCGAGGCAAGCGACGCTGATATCGGAATAGCCGGCGGTGACGGTTGCGCCGTTTTATTTAAAAAAGGCGAAATTGTCGGCAAAATTCCCGAAAACGAAATCGTAGCACGACTGCTTAAAGAAATTGACGAAATGTAGTAAAAAGGACAGATATTATGAAAACAAGTATTCTTGACTTATTTGACAGGGTTACAGTTCCCGAAGCCTTTGCGCAAATTCTTGAACGCACAAAAGTAGAGAACTGTCACCTTTATATGAAAGAAAACAGGGCAGATATTCTGCTCTCCTGCGATGGCCCGCTTCCTCGGGCAGAGCTTATGGAATATGCCGATTCGGTAGCTCGTACATACAACATCTCAAACGTTGATATTCACTGGCGCTCTGTCGGCTCAAAACCCGACAGCGAGTACATCTCGGGTCTGATTGATGCCTTTCTGCACAACTGCGGAAGCTGTCGTCCCTATTTATCTTCCGTCTCTGCTGATATATCAGAGAGCGTTATTACCATTGTTGGCATTATCGGAGGCGAGGACGCCTTGTCCCGCAACGGCTTTGTCGACTTTTTGCGCGACTCTGTCCGTGATGAGCTTGGCGCAGAATATGAGATACGCCTCATCTTTGAAGAAATTGATATGAATGAATATATGGAAAACCGCGACAGAGAGGAACAGGAAATAGTTGATAAAAAAATTGCGGAAAACCCAATTGTTTCAGCATCCGTTGTCTCGGAAATCAAGTCGGGACTTCTTTTTGGCAAACCTATTCCCGCTCCCGCGGTGCCCATATCCTCAATGACACTGTCGCCCGAGGATGCAAGTGCACAGACTTATATTATTGCAGGCGAAGTCCTCTCTCTTGAAGCCAGAGAGATAAAACCCAAAAACCCAAGGTTTGAACCTAAAACCTCAATCACTTTTGCCCTTGGCGATGATGACTGGGCGTGCTCCTGCAATATTTTTGCACCTACCGACCGTCTTAATAAAGTTATAGAGCTTATAGGCACAGGCAGCCTTGTTAAAGTTTCGGGCACTTATGAGAATGACCAGTATACTCACAAGCCTCTGGTAAAAGTGCGTTCTATCGAGCTTTTGGAAAGTCCGCCTCCCCGTATGGACACTGCTGACACAAAGCGCGTTGAACTGCATATGCATACAAAGATGAGCGCTATGGACGGAGTCTCCTCTGCAAGTGACCTTATTGCATGCGCGGCAAAGTGGGGTCATTCCGCCATTGCGGTTACCGACCATGGTGTTGCACAGGCTTTCCCCGAGGCTCACGCCGCAGCAAAAAAGGCGGGCGACATCAAGATTATCTATGGTATAGAGGGCTATCTTATAGACGATACCGCCTCGGCACGAATCTCCTGCATTCCCAAAGATGAAACTTACGTCGTTTTCGATATAGAGACTACGGGTCTTAAGCCCGACTCCTGCCAGATAACCGAGATTGGTGCAGTAAAGATACAAAACGGCGAAATTGTCGATAAATTTTCACAGCTTATAAATCCGCTCTGTTCCATCCCATATAACATAACGGAGCTGACAGGAATAACCGACGATATGGTTAAGGACAAGCCTGACATATCGGTTGTTCTTCCCGAATTTCTGGACTTTTGTCAGGGAGCAACCGTCGTTGCACACAATGCAGGTTTTGATTGCGGCTTTATCCGCTACAACGCTGCCGCTTTGGGACTTGGCTTTCACAACCACGTAATCGATACATTGAGACTGTCAAGAGAACAGTTCCCCGACGAGAAAAAACATTCTCTTGATGTTATGTGCCGCCGTCTTGGAGTAGAGCTTAAAAATCACCACCGCGCAGAAGATGACGCCGCGGCAACTGCCGCCGCTTTCTTAAAGCTTGCGGATATGATAAACTCTCATAACCCTGACGGCAACGAAGTTAATATTGACACAAACCCCGACCTGCTTAAAGGTCAGAAATACCACATAATCCTCCTTGCAAAGAATTATGCGGGACTTAAAAATCTGTACAAGCTTATTTCGGCATCAAACCTGAAATATTTTTATAAAAGACCCGTTATGCCGCGAAGCGTAATAGAAAAGCACCGCAACGGCCTGATCATAGGCTCTGCATGTGAATCGGGCGAGCTTTATCGTGCAATTATTGATAAAAAATCCGACGATGCTCTCCTTGAAATCGCAGCTTTCTATGACTACCTCGAAATTCAGCCTCTTGGCAACAACGAATTTATGCTGCGCAACGGCACAGTTTCTTCAAAAGAAGAGCTTCAGGCTATCAATAAAAAGATTGTTGACCTCGGCGACAGACTTAATATTCCTACGGTGGCTACCTGTGACGTTCACTTTTTAAACCCCGAGGATTCCCTCTACCGCCGCGTTCTTATGGGGGCGCAGGGCTTTTCCGACGCGGACGAGCAGGCACCGCTCTTCCTGCGCACAACTGAAGAAATGCTTGACGAATTCTCATATCTCGGCGAGCGTGCAGAAGAAGTAGTTATTACAAACACAAACAAAATCGCAGATATGTGCGATAAAATTCAACCGGTTAAAGACGGCTCATACCCCCCGTCAATTGAGAACTGCGAGCAGGACCTTGTCGATATGTGTCGGGAAAAAGCTCACCGTATCTATGGCGAAACTCTCCCCAAGGTCGTTGAAGACCGAATGGAGAGAGAGCTTGATTGTATCGTCAAATACGGATATTCCGTTATGTATATGATAGCGCATAAATTGGTAAAAAAATCCAACGAAGCGGGCTATCTCGTTGGCTCGCGAGGCAGTGTAGGCTCTTCATTTGCCGCGTGGCTTTCGGATATTACCGAGGTTAACGCACTCTGTCCCCACTATGTCTGTCCCCAGTGTCAGTACAGCGAATGGTACGAAGACGGCGAATATCCGACAGGTATCGATATGCCCGACAAAGTCTGTCCTACCTGCGGCGCCAAGCTTCACAAGGACGGACTTGAAATTCCGTTTGAGACCTTCCTCGGTTTCGAGGGCGACAAGGTCCCCGATATTGACCTTAACTTCTCGGGCGAGTATCAGGCAACCGCCCACAAATACGTAGGCGAGCTATTCGGTGACGAGTATGTGTTCAAGGCAGGTACAATCGGCACAATAGCTGATAAAACGGCATACGGCTTTGCGAAAAAGTATTACGAGCAAAAGAATATAAACGCACCCGACGAAGAAATTCTCCGTGTATCACGCGGAATAGTAGATGTAAAGCGTACCACAGGTCAGCATCCCGGCGGAATTATAGTATGCCCAAAAACAATGGACATTCACGATTTCTGTCCTATTCAGCACCCCGCCGACAAAAAGGACTCGGATATCATAACTACACACTTTGACTTCCATTCGATACACGATAATCTGCTCAAGCTCGATATCCTCGGTCACGACGATCCGTCTACTATACGTATGCTTGAGGATTTGACGGGCCTTCACGCAGAGGATATTCCTCTTGACGACGAAAAGGTTATGAGTCTTTTCTCGGGGACAGAGGCGCTTGGCGTTACGCCCGAACAAATCGGCAGCGAGGTCGGCACCTTCGGCGTTCCCGAGTTTGGAACCTCTTTTGTACGCGGGATGCTCGTTGATACCAAGCCCACAAAATTCGTTGAATTGCTGATAATTTCCGGTCTTTCCCACGGAACAGATGTATGGCTTAACAACGCACAGGACTTGGTTAAGGCAAAGACGGCTACTCTCTCTGAGGTTATCGGTCTTCGTGATGATATTATGGTATATCTTATCCATCACGGCCTTGAACCTAAGATGGCATTTAATATAATGGAGTACGTCAGAAAGGGCAGAGCAGCAAAGAGCGGTATGCCCGAGGATTACGAAACAGCAATGCGCGAAAATGATGTTCCCGACTGGTACATAGATTCGTGCAAAAAGATTAAATATATGTTCCCCAAGGCTCACGCCGCCGCCTATGTTATGATGGCTCTGCGAATAGCATACTTCAAGGTATATCACCCCATCGAGTTCTACACCGCATATTTTACTGTGCGCGCAGACCTTTTCGATGCATCAATTATGACAAAGGGCGTTGACAGAATCAAGGCAGAAATGCATACACTTGACCTTAAGGGTAACTCTATTACCGCTAACGAAAAGTCGCTCTATACCATTTTGGAGATTTGTCTTGAAATGTACGAGCGAGGCATCGACTTCCTACCCGTAGACCTTTATGAGTCAGACGCGAAAAAGTTCAAGCGTATAGGAAACGCAATTCTGCCGCCGTTTAACTCATTCCCCGGTGTTGGCGAATCTGCCGCAGAGGCTATTGCAACCGCTGCAAAAAAAGGCAAGTTCTTATCCCGCGACGACATCAAAGACAGGGCAGGCGTGTCAAAAGCCGTTATCGAAGTATTAGCCGAAAACGGCGTTCTCCACGATTTGCCCGAGACGAGCCAGATGGACTTTTTAGGTATGCTTTAAAACATAATTTATACAAAGGATTGATTTTAATGACAATAGCAGAACAACTTGCAACAGAACTTAATTTAAAACTATGGCAGGTGGAACACACTATCGAGCTTATCGACGGCGGAAACACCATTCCTTTTATCGCAAGATATCGTAAAGAAGCCACGGGCGAGCTCGATGACGAGGCGTTGCGCACCCTTGACGAGCGGCTCGCATATCTGCGCAACCTCGAAGAAAGAAAGGCAGACGTGCTCCGCATTATAGACGAGCAGGGCAATCTTACCCCCAAGCTTGAAGAGGCTATTGCCGCCTGCACCAAGCTTACTGAAATTGAAGATATCTACCGCCCGTTCAGACCAAAGAGAAAGACAAGGGCAACTGTTGCAAAAGCAAAGGGGCTTACCCCTCTTGCAGATATCATATATGCGCAAAACCCCGAAAACACCGATATTTTGGCAATTGCCAGAGAATATATAAGCGAGGAAAAAGAGGTTTTGTCAGAAGAGGACGCCCTCGCAGGTGCTATGGATATCATAGCAGAAGCGGTTTCCGATAACGCAGAGCACCGAAAGAAAATCCGTCATCTTACGTTTACAACGGGCGTTGTTAAAACAACCGCCACGGGCGAAGAAGACAGCGTTTATCGTATGTACTATGATTTCTCCGAGCCTTGTGCAAAGCTTGCTCCTCACCGCACTCTTGCGATTGACCGCGGTGAAAAGGAAGGCTTTTTGTCGGTTTCTGTTGACTGTGACACAGAGCGCATCCTTGACTACCTTAAGAAAAAAGAGGTTTCTAAAACCCCCTCCCCCTCCTCTGTTTATGTAGAGCAGGCAGTATGCGACGCATACTCAAGGCTTATCGAGCCTTCAATCGAAAGAGAAATCCGAAGCGAGCTTACCGAATCTGCACAGGAGCAGGCAATGGTTGTGTTTAAATGCAATCTTAAGAACTTGCTTATGCAGCCGCCTATTCACAACAAGACCGTAATAGGGCTTGACCCCGGCTACCGCACGGGCTGTAAAGTCGGCGTTGTTGACGCAACGGGAAAGGTTTTAGATACGGGCGTTATCTTTGTTACTCATTCAGACGCACAGAAGCAAGCCGCCGCCGAATATATAAAGGAGCTTATTTCAAAATACGATGTTGACCTTATTTCTATTGGCAACGGCACCGCATCAAAGGAAACCGAAATGTTTGCAGCAGAGGTATTAAGATCTCTGCCCGGCACAAAGGTTCGTTATGTAATAACCAACGAGGCAGGCGCTTCGGTCTACTCCGCATCAAAGCTTGGCGCAGAAGAATTCCCCGACTTTGATGTAACAAAGCGCAGCGCCATTTCTATCGCCCGCAGAGTTCAGGACCCGCTTGCAGAGCTTGTAAAGATAGAGCCTAAAGCCATCGGCGTCGGTCAGTATCAGCACGATATGAACCAAAAGCGTCTTTCGGAAACGCTTGGAGGCGTAGTAGAAGACGTTGTAAACAGTGTCGGCGCAGACCTTAATACTGCGTCCGCCCCACTCCTTTCTCATATCTCGGGCATTTCGGGCGCACTTGCCAAAAACATTGTAAGCTACCGCGAGGAAGAGGGCGCATTCACTTCAAGAGCACAACTTAAAAAGGTTCCAAAGCTTGGCCCTAAAGCATTTGAGCAATGTGCAGGCTTTTTGAGAATAAAGGATGCAAAAAACCCGCTCGATAACACATCTGTTCACCCCGAGAGCTATTCCGCGGCAAAAATCATTCTTGAAAAATGCGGTTATACACCCAAAGATGTAAACGAAAACAACCTTTCAGACCTTTTGGATAAAGCATCCTCCTACGGCATCGAAAAACTCGCAGAAGAAGCAGAAATCGGCATCCCCACTCTTAAGGATATTATAAACGAGCTTATTAAACCAGGGCGCGACCCAAGAGATGACGCCTCTCAGCCTATTCTTCGCGAAGATGTTATGAGCATCGAGGATTTAAAGGCAGGAATGATTTTAGAAGGAACCGTCAGAAACGTAATCGACTTTGGCGCTTTTGTAGACATTGGCGTTCATCAGGACGGGCTTGTTCACATATCACAGCTTTCAAACAAATATGTTAAACACCCCATGGACGTTGTGTCCATAGGCGATATTGTAAAGGTAAAGGTTCTCGATGTGGATGTAGCAAAAAAGCGCATAAGCCTTACTATGAAGGAAGTTTAAAGCTTTATAAATGTTTCACGTGGAACAAGGGCAGGTGCAACCCGCCCTTGTTTTTTGTTTCACGTGAAACATTTTTGTTTTTTCTTGGATTTTCCCCTTTAAAACCCTTGTGTTTTTTTGTTTTGTGTGTTATTATGTATGTAATACGTATGAATCGAGGTGGACTATGAGTAAAGTCATAGCAATAGCCAACCAGAAAGGTGGCGTCGGCAAAACAACAACTGCCGTTAATTTAAGCGCCTGCCTTGGCGCAAGAAAGAAAAAAGTCCTCGTTATTGATGTCGACCCGCAGGGCAACACAAGCAGCGGTCTTGGCATCTCGATAGACGAAAACGATTATTCGACTTACGATTGTATTGTAGGCGATGCTTCCATAAAGGATGCAATGATAAAGTCGGATTACGATAATCTTTGGGTATGCCCCGGCGCGATAAGCCTTGCGGGTGCAGAGCTCGAGCTTGTTGACCGCGAGGGGCGCGGATATTGCCTTAAAAAGAAAATAGACGAAATCCGCGGCGAGTTTGACTTTATAATCGTTGACTGCCCTCCGTCTCTCGGCCTGATTACACTCAACGCTCTCAATGCCGTAGACAGCGTAATCGTTCCAATTCAGTGCGAATACTACGCTCTCGAGGGATTGAGTCAGCTAACAAAGACAATCAGGACAGTAAGACAGACGTCGAATAAGAGTCTCGCAATCGAGGGCGTACTTCTTACAATGTACGACGCGAGAACAAGGCTTTCTGCACAGGTTGTAGAAGAGGTAAGAAAATATTTTGCCGCAAGCGTTTACAAGACTGTAATTCCGCGAAACGTAAGACTTTCCGAGGCTCCAAGCTACGGGCAGCCTATAATCGCATTCGACAAAAACTCCAAGGGCGCAAAGTGCTATAAAAAGCTCGCAGGCGAAGTTATTAAAATGAATACCCCCGATAAAAAGGAGGCTAAATAGTTATGGCAGATAATAAATCAAAGAAAAAGGGACTTGGAAGAGGTCTTGATGCATTATTTACCGACCCCGTCTTTACAGAGCCTGAGGTTATTCCCTCCGCGGAGACCGAAACTCCCGCAGAAGACATCGGCGAGATAATTCGTTTTATTCCCCTTGCGGATATAGAGCCAAACCTCCATCAGCCAAGAAAGGCTTTTGATGGAGATGCACTTACCGCTCTGGCGTCTTCTATCGCAGAGCACGGGGTTTTATCACCGCTGCTCGTTACTCCCACAGCTAACGGCACTTTCGAAATCGTTGCGGGCGAACGCCGTTGGAGAGCTTCCAAAATAGCAGGTCTTTCCGAGGTTCCCTGTATAGTACGCGAGCTTGAGCAGCAAAATATTATGGAAATCGCTCTTGTAGAAAACCTCCAGCGCGAAGACCTCAACCCCATAGAAGAAGCAGAGGGTTACCGCGAGCTTATGAAGGCGTTTTCTCTCACACAAGAGGAAGTTGCAAAAAGAGTCGGTAAAAACCGCAGTACTGTTGCCAACGCACTCAGACTTAACAACCTTTGCGACAGCGTAAAAACAATGCTCCGCGAGGAAAAGCTTACACAAGGCCACGCCCGCGCCCTGCTTACCCTTGATGCTAAAAAACAGGAGGAGCTGGCTCAAAAGATAATTGACAACGATTTGAATGTTCGTCAGGCAGAGGCTCTTGCGCGCTCTGCGGGCGAAGACAAAAAGTCTGTCGCTCCCAAAAAAGTTGTGAACCCTATGACTCAAAAATATTACAACGATTTGGAAGCATCTCTCGCATCACGCTTTGGAACAAAGGTAAAAATAAGCGAGAGCAACAAAAAAGGCAAAATCGAAATCGAGTACTACAGCAAAGACGATTTAGAAAGAATTTTATTCGAATTAAGGCGCTAATAACTCTTTCGACAAAATTCGACAAGTCAAAAACACGTATATTTGATTGATTTTGATGTTTGGCTGGGATTTCTTATTAAAATTATATCAAATCGATTACAGAGGCATTTTTGAGCTTATTTTAAGTTTTGTCATATTTTACCAGAAAAGAGGCGATAATTTTGAAACAGAACAGCGACAAAAACGGAAAGCTCTCCACTTATGCGGTTGTTATGCTCCTCAGTATAATAATTGTGATAATAATAGCAGCAATGGCAGATAATCGCGAGAGAGAGTTCCAAAGCAGAATTGACAGTACAACACAGACAAATATGACAATCCAGAACGAGATTGTTACATTAAAGGATGACAATTACGCTTTGACTAACGAAAACACAAAGCTCAAGGAGCAGGTAGCGGTCAATGATGAGTATGTTAAAATATGCACAACTCTCTCGGCTGCCCTTGACCTTGAAAACCAAAGGAAGCACACAGAAGCGATTCAAATGCTTGATCAAATAAATCCCGACCTTGTACCCAAGGAGCTGAAAGCCCTCTATGACGAGGTTTGTGACGAAATTAGATAAAATCCTGCAAACTCATTATATGAAAGGAAGATTTACAAATGATTGATATTAAATTACTTAGAACCGAGCCCGAAAAGGTAAAGGCTGCGCTCTCTCGCAGAAAAGAAGAGGTAAACATTGACGAGCTTTTGGCTCTTGACGCCAAAAAGCGTGAACTTATGTATGAAGCAGAGCAGAAAAAGGCAGAGCAGAACGCCGTTTCCAAAAAAATCCCCGCTATGAAGAAAGCGGGCGAGGACACCGCTCCTGTTTTCGCTGAAATGAAGGCTCTCTCCGATTCTATCAAGGAATATGACGATAAAATCCGTACTCTTGACGAGGAAATGGACAAGATTTTATATACAATCCCCAACATCCCCAACGAGACTGTTCCTGACGGCGATACCGATGAGGATAACGTAGAGGTAAGACGCTTTATGGAACCGACTGCCTTTGATTTTGAGCCCAAGGCACACTGGGACCTGGGCGCAGACCTCGGCATTCTCGACCCCGAAACCGCCGCAAAGATAACGGGCACACGTTTTACCGTTTATAACGGAGCAGGCGCGCGTTTAGAGCGCGCAATCATCAACCTCTACCTTGATACTCACACTGCCCAGAATGGCTACAAAGAGATTTTCCCGCCGTTTATGGTTCACAGAAACAGTATGGTGGGCACAGGTCAGCTCCCTAAATTCGAAGAAGATGCGTTCAAGGTCGCAGGCACAGACTACTTCCTTGTTCCGACCGCAGAGGTTCCCGTTACAAATATGCACCGCGACGAAATTCTCGACGGCTCAAAGCTCCCGCTTAAATATTGTGCTTACACCGCTTGTTTCAGAGCAGAGGCAGGCTCTGCAGGCCGCGACACAAGAGGTCTTATCCGCCAGCATCAGTTCAATAAGGTTGAGCTTGTTAAGTTCACAAAGCCCGAAGAGTCTTATGCAGAGCTTGAAAAGCTCGTTGCAGATGCAGAGTCGGTGCTCAAGCTCTTAAAGCTCCCTTACAGAGTTGTTAAAATCTGTATCGGCGACCTCGGCTTTACCGCCGCAATGAAATATGATATTGAGGTATGGATGCCCAGCTACAACCGTTTTGTAGAGATTTCCTCCTGCAGTAACTTTGAGGATTTCCAGGCACGCCGTGCAAACATAAAATATAAAAATTCACCCAAGGATAAGGCTCAGCTCGTGCACACCCTTAACGGCTCAGGCGTTGCAATCGGCAGAACCACCGCTGCTATCCTTGAAAACTACCAGAACGCAGACGGAAGCATCACAATTCCCGAGGTTCTCCGCCCCTATATGGGTGGTCTTGACGTTATTCGTCCCGAATAATGAGCATTTATGTTGAAAACTTGAGCAAAGTATATAAAAACAAGCCTTGGCGCCTCGGCGTCAAAGGCTTGTTTGGTATGGGCGCAAATGATTTTGCCTTAAGCGGTATAAACTTCTCTGTTAAAAGGGGCGAATGTATCGGCATAATAGGCAAAAACGGCTCGGGGAAATCCACTCTTTTAAAGATACTTTGCGGTGTGACCTCGCCCACCTCGGGCAAAGCCTGTGTAAACGGCTCTGTTCAGGCTCTTTTGGAGCTTGGTGCAGGTTTTAACCCGGAATATACGGGGATTTCAAACATATACTTAAACGGGGTAATAAATGGCATAAGCAAAAAAGAGATTAAAAACCTCATACCGCAGATTGAGGCTTTTGCCGATATTGGCGATTATATAAACAAACCCGTCAAAACATACTCCGACGGGATGTTTCTGCGCCTTGCTTTTGCTTGCGCCACAGCAATAAACCCCGATATTCTGATTATAGATGAAGCCTTGTCAGTTGGCGACTTTGCTTTCAGGCAAAAATGTTTCAATAAAATAGACGCTCTCAAGAAAAGCGGCATCACTATTATAATGGTAAGCCACGACATCGACGCAATACGCCGACTCTGTCCGCGAACTCTGTGGCTTGACAAGGGCGAGCTTAAAATGGACGGAGATACCGCATCGGTAAGCGCCGCTTATATGGAATTTATGACAGGGAATGCCCCCGGCGGAAAATTTACAGAGGCTCCTGTTTCCAATATCGACGGTTGTATCAATCGTTTCGGCTCGTGTGTCGGTGCGATTAACTCGGTTGACGTTCCACCTATTCAGGAGACAGGCAGGAAATATAAAATCCGTTGCCGCTTAACACTCCCCGACGGCGCAGGCGCCGATAAGATGGCTTTTTCTGTCTCTTTTAAGAACCAGTTTGGGCTTGATTTATGCGTAATATCAAGTGCAGACTTAAATCTCGGTTTTCAGGGCAAAAAAACAGTCGAAGCAGAAATAGAATATACTTGTCTGCTGTGTTCGGGCGAGTATTCGCTGTGCCTCTCTCTTGAAGACAGAGAAAGTGTGCCTATAAAATATTATGATTATGCAGAATGTGCTGCAACCTTTCAGGTTGTGTCAGACAGAGAATATTTCGGCGTTTTTCACACGCCTGCGGAGATGAGAATAATTGAAAAGGACTAACCCAAACATAACCCTTACAAACCTTGCAGAAGTCAATTCGGGAGGCATTGTTCTGACTGTTCGGAAGATGCTGAATGAGCTTCTCAGAAAAGAGCGTACACGCCCGCCGCATCGGGCGCGCTTATCTACACGCGCATACAAGAATATCCTCTCTGTTATAATCTGCACCGCAAACCGCGAAGATGTGGTTTTTGGGGCAGTTGATTCGATTTTAAACCAAAACTTTGACCGCTCTCTGTTTGAGCTGATAATTGTGAATAACTCGGCATCTCCCCTGATACATGCAAAACTGCCGTCAAACGCAAGGATTATCGACCAGCCCGTTCCAGGTTTATCAAAATCACGAAATGCGGGTGCGCAGGCTGCAAATGGCGAATATCTTCTTTATATGGATGATGACGCAATCGCAAGCGAGGGACTTCTCTCCTCTGTTTTTAATGCATTTAAAAACCGCCCCAACGTCGCAATCGTGGGCGGGCAAATACATCTTCGCCTGCCCTCGCCAACCCCCGATATATTTCTCAAGGGTAAAGAAGCTTTGTGGAGCGCATATACAGTTCCATACAAAAGCTTTCGCATAGTGCGCGAGCAATACGAATTTCCTTTCGGTGCGTGCTTTGCGGTACGCCACAGCGCATTCGACATTTTAGGCGGCTTTCCCGAGAGCTACGGCAGAACGGGAAACGATTTCGCAGGCGGCGAGGAAACCGCGCTTTGCTTTATGGCAAGGCGACACGGCTTTAAAATCGGCATCGAACCGAGAGCTTCGGTGCTGCATTGTGTTTCCCCCGACCGCTTTACAGAGGAGCACGTTCGCCGCACCATACGAGCGGGGATTTTAACCACCCACCGCCTCTTCAAAGACGGATATGCCCCAAGCGGCTGGACAAGGGAATATATTGTTGAGCGCCTTAATATAATAGAAGAAGAGCTCCTCAAATCAAGAGGACTTGCTTCTCTTTATAAGCGGTACGAAAAGGACGCATTTGCGGAGCTTTTAGAAGAATTTAATGAGGTGCCCGTATGAAATCCTGGTTTTTCCCTTTTACAAGAAATGATACCCGTGCTTTTTTGAAAATGAAGTCCGTTATCTCCCGCCGTGCACCTCTGCATAGTGCCGACATCCGCACGGGCGGAGAAAAGGGGCTTGTTTCTGTTGTTCTCCCCGTATATAATTGCGAAAAATATCTGGAGGAATCGGTGCGTTCGGTTCTCTCGCAGAGTTATTCAAATTTAGAGCTTATAATAGTAGATGACGGCTCAACCGACAATTCGGGACGCATCGCCGACTCCTTTATGAGCGAGGATTCGCGCGTGTCGGTTATTCACCAGAAAAATCTCACCCTGCCCGTTGCCCTCAACAACGGCTTTGCGGCGGCAAGGGGCGAATTTTTCACCTGGACAAGTGCGGACAATCGTATGCTTTTAAACTGTCTTGAGGTTTTGGTTTCTTCTCTTTCAGTTGACCGCGACACAGATATGGTCTTTGGAAATATGCGTTTGATTGACGAAGAAGGAAATCTTCTCCGAGGATACGGCTGGTATGAGATTCCGCCGTTTTCGGGAAATGTAATCCTGCCTGACTCTGCAGAGAGTTTAAACGTGCGCGCAAACAATACTATCGGTGCGGCTTTCCTTTACCGTGCAGGCGCAGCCGCAGTTCTTGGCGGGTACTCTGAATTTAAATATATGCTCGAAGACTACGATTACTTTATGAGAATGAACTCTCTTCTGTCTATCAGGCACACAAAAAACAAAAAACCAATCTACGAATATCGTATGCACAGCGGCTCTCTGACCGCACACGACGCGGAGCTTGGAATTACCGCGTCACGCCCCGCTCTTATGGAGCTTGACAGTATCCGCAGAAAATTTTATGCAAAGCCGTTATATTTTTACGCCGACGGCGTTGACAAAGAAATTATTGCGGCACTTTCGAAATCCGCAAGACATATACACTCGCCCGAAAAGGCAATGGAGTTGTCTTCGCTTTCTCCCTCGCGGGTATTTTATGTGAACTTTGATAACAGTCCTCCCACATGGACACCTCCCGCAGATACGCCAAAATTTCTCGTATCCTCCGTCTCACCGGAGGAGGCATGGGGCTTCGATATCGTTCTTTGCAAAAACTCATCCGCAAGAACAGACGGCGTATTTTATCCCTCAACCGCAGCTACAGCCGCATCTTTTATGCTTTTGCGTGCCGCAAACGATATTATGTACAGGTTTGAGGGTAAACAATGCGTGTAGAGTCGGATTATCCCAAACAGACATTCGGGGACGCCTGCCCCTATAACGAAAACGAAACGTATTTTCCATAATATTGTAGGGGAGGGTCTCCGTGCCCTCCCGAACGGGCGGGGTAAATCGTCACTACACCCAACCATCACTTTATCTGCCTCACACTATTTTGTGTTTGTATTTTTTTATTCTACAAGATTTTGCGTTTGCCCGATTTTCCTCGATTTTACACGATTTTTTTGAAAAATTTTCTTGACAAGCCTTAATTTCTGTGTTATTATATTAAGTACCTCTGAAAAGGGGTTTTATTTGTGTTGTCGAAAGCCCTGCTTTTGAAATTAAGATAATGAGGTGAATTTGAATGCAGACAAAGATCACATTGGCTTGTACAGAATGCAAGCAGAGAAATTATGATACAACAAAGAATAAGCAGAATTGTCCCGACAGACTTGAAATGAACAAGTACTGCCGTTTCTGCAAGAAGCATACGCTTCACAAAGAAACCAAATAAGGTTGAGGAGTGGAAAAAATGGAAAAGACAAAGCCGAATATTTTCGCCAGAATGGTGAACTATTTCAAAGACGTTAAGGCTGAAATGAAAAAGGTGATATGGCCTTCTTTTGCCAAAATAAGACTTAACACCCTCACCGTTATCATCTATGTTTTGATAGTTGGTTTGGTTATCTGTGGTCTTGACTGGCTGTTTACATGGCTTATGTCATTATTCTACTAAACAGATAACTAGGAGGGAAGGGATTTCTCCCGCGTATTATGGCATCTAAAGAGGCTAAATGGTATGTTGTGCATACTTATTCTGGCTATGAGAACAAAGTCATGGCCGATATATTGAAAACCGTTGAGAATCGGAATATGGCTGATGTTATTCAGGAGCTCCGTGTCCCAATGGAAGAGGTTGTTGAAATAAAAGACAACCAGAAAAAAGTCGTTGAGCGTAAGATTTTCCCCGGCTATGTTATGGTTAAGATGGTTATGACAGATGACAGCTGGTACGTTGTCAGAAACTGCCGCGGTGTTACAGGCTTCGTAGGTCCCGGTTCAAAACCGGTTCCCCTTACTGATGCAGAAGTTGCAAATATGGGACTTGAGCATCAGACAATCGAGCTTGATTTCGCTCAAGGCGATAATATCAGGGTTAAATATGGTCCTCTTGAGGGATTTGTCGGTGTTATCACCGAAATCCAGATGGACAAGAAGAAAATTCGCGCAAAGGTTTCGATGTTTGGCAGAGATACCGATGTCGAGCTTGAATTCAATCAGGTAGAAGCTCTGGTATAATAATTTGTTACCCACACGGCTGAGTCCGTTTATTTATGCCGCAAAGCGGCTGTGGGAGGGTAAATCATAAGAGGTACCCGGTATTACCACGTTTGTGAAATGAGGAGGTGTATCACAGTGGCACAGAAAATCACAGGTTACATTAAACTGCAGATCCCTGCCGGCAAAGCAACTCCGGCTCCCCCTGTAGGTCCTGCTCTCGGTCAGCACGGCGTTAACATCATGGACTTTACAAAGCAGTTTAACGAAAAGACACAGAAGGACGCAGGTCTTATAATTCCGGTTGTTATCACCGTTTATCAGGATCGTTCCTTCACCTTTATCACCAAGACTCCCCCTGCTCCCGTTCTTATCAAGAAGGCTTGTAAGATTCAGAGCGGTTCGGGTGTTCCCAACAAGACAAAGGTTGCTCAGCTCAGCAAGGCTGATTTGCAGGCTATTGCAGAGCAGAAGATGCCTGACCTTAACGCTGCAAGCTTAGAAGCTGCAATGTCTATGATCGCAGGCACAGCCCGCTCAATGGGTGTTACCGTAGAGGAATAATCCCGCGGTTTTTAAAAAAGTGGGAGGGGTAAAAAAGTTTGCCCTGCAGAACCACATTAGGAGGATTTACATTGAAGAAAGGTAAAAAGTATCAGGACAGCGTAAAGCTGCTTGAAAAAGGTAAGTTATACGAAACTGCCGAAGCTCTCGAGTTGGTTTGCAAAACTGCAACCGCTAAATTCGATGAAACGGTAGAACTTCACGTTAAGCTTGGCGTTGACTCAAGACACGCTGATCAGCAGGTTAGAGGCGCAGTTGTTCTCCCCAACGGAACAGGTAAGGACGTTCGCGTTCTTGTTTTCGCACGTGAGGGTAAGGCTGACGAAGCTAAGGCTGCAGGCGCAGATTTTGTCGGTGCAGAAGAGCTTGCACAGAAGATCCAGACTGAAAACTGGTTCGATTTTGATGTTGTTGTTGCAACTCCCGATATGATGGGCGTTGTTGGTAGAATAGGTAGAATCCTTGGTCCTAAGGGTCTTATGCCTAACCCCAAGGCAGGTACTGTTACCGCTGACGTTGCTAAGGCAATCGCTGATATCAAGTCAGGTAAAATTGAGTATCGTCTTGACAAGAGCAACATTATTCACTGCCCGATTGGTAAGGCTTCTTTCGGTGCAGAAAAGCTTGCGGTTAACTTTGAAGCATTGATGGGTGCTATCATCAAGGCAAAGCCCGCAGCTGCAAAGGGTCAGTACTTAAGATCGGTAACCGTTGCTTCAACAATGGGTCCCGGAATTAAGCTCAACCCCAACAAGCTTGCATAAGCTTATAATTTGTAAAAAATAATTTAAATATAGTTCCGCAGACAGCAGGTGGCAATGCCATAAATCCTGCCGAGGATAAAATGCAATTTTGCAATTCTCCCCGTCTGCGTGCAGACGGGGTTTTTCGTTGGCTCTGCCGATGATTATTCCAAGCGGAATTTTAAAAGGCAGAAAGGAGGATATTTTAGTGCCAAGTCAAAAAGTGTTAGAGAACAAAAAGGCGATAGTTGCACAGCTTACAGAGAGATTTCAGAATGCCCAGGCCGGTGTTCTTGCCGATTACAGAGGTCTTACAGTTGAACAGGATACTGCTCTTCGTGTAAAACTCAGAGAGGCAGGCGTTGATTATACTGTTGTAAAGAACAATCTCACTCGCTTTGCTGCAAACGAAGTTGGTCTGTCAGAGCTTGAACCCGCTCTCCACGGTCCTACTGCTATCGCAACCAGCAACGATGACGTTGTTGCTCCCGCGAGAGTTCTTGTTGAATTCGCAAAGGATAATGAAGCTCTTGAAATCAAAGCCGGCTTTGTTAACGGCAAGGTAATTTCTCTTGATGAGGTTAAGACATATGCGTCTATCCCCTCAAAAGAAGTTCTTATTTCAAAGATGCTCGGTTCTATGCTCTCTCCCATCGGTGCTCTTGCTAGGACATTGCAGGCTATCGTTGACGAAGAGGCAGTTCCCGGTGCTAACGCCGGCAAAGAGGAGGCTGCTCCCGTAGAGGAAGCTCCTGCAGCTGAAGAAGCTCCCGTAGTTGAAGAGGCTGCTCCCGCAGAAGAAGCTCCTGCAGCTGAAGAGGCTCCCGCAGAAGAAGCTCCTGCAGCTGAAGAGGCTCCCGCAGAGGAAGCTCCTGTTGCTGAAGAAGCATCCGCTGAAGAGGCTCCCGCAGAGGAAGCTCCCGAAGCTGAGTAATCAATAGATTACCTAATTTAAAATTATAGAAAACTTTTAAGAAATTTTATAAAATGGAGGATTTAAAAATGGCTGATGTAACAAAGATTCTTGACGAAATAAAAGAATTAACATTACTCGAAGTAAATGATTTGGTAAAGGCTCTTGAAGAAGAGTTTGGCGTATCTGCTGCTGCTCCCGTTATGGTTGCAGGTGCAGCTGCTGCTGGTGGCGCTGCTGCTGAAGAGAAGAGCGACTTTGACGTTGTTCTCGCTTCTGCTGGTGACCAGAAGATTAAGGTTATCAAGGTTGTTAGAGAGATCACAGGTCTCGGCCTTGCTGAAGCTAAGGCTGCTGTTGACGGCGCTCCCAAGACTCTCAAAGAGGGTGTTGCTAAGGAAGAAGCTGAAGAAATCAAGACCAAGCTCGAAGAGGTTGGCGCAACTGTTGAACTTAAATAAGTTTGATTGTTTATTAAAAGCACCGATGGAATCCATCGGTGCTTTTATTTTTATGTATCGTTTTATCCGTGGTTTGCCTTGCAGGGAGTGCCGCAACGGAAGGGATAAATCCCTTCCCTGCAAATGTTTATATTTTCGCAAAGTTTTACAAATATAAAAGCACCAATCTTGATACAAGATTGGTGCTTTTCTGGAGCTGGAAAAGGGACTTGAACCCTCGACTTCCTCATTACGAGTGAGGTACTCTACCGACTGAGTTATTCCAGCAAAATATCAAGGCGCCCTACTTGGACGCCCAAATAATATATCATAAAATCAGGCATTTGTCAAGACTCATACACGCCCAGATTGAGTATTCTGACAGCCCTCAAAACACCGAGCATCGCCCAGTATATAAGCATTGTCCGCGATGCAAAGATTGTTGTTTCAAAAAAAGATGAAACCGAAATTGCAACCAACGTCGCAAGCCCCGCCGCGAAAAATCTCTTGTACTTTTTCTCGCCCGTGAAGAGCATTGTAAAGGAAGAGTGGGCAAGTCTTAAAATATATCCCAAAAAGATAACCATTAAAATTGCACCTATATCAATTACAAAGTTTATATAAACGGGACTTACGCTAAGATATGGGAGATTTATAACCGTCGTTTCGGAAATGTTTCTAAGCTGCTCTGAATTATAGACAGACATCAGCTTTGTTCTGTCAACACCAAAACCAAAGTTCCATATTTTCCCCGACAGATTAATAAGGTTGTTTATTACATTTCCATACGCCGTTGTAGCATGCCATGTAGCACGGATATTTTCGATAAGAGAACCGAGTCCCAGTGGCATTAAAAGGATAAGAAACGGGAAAAACTTTATATCAGCAAGGATAAAAATAACTAATTCCACCACAAAGCCAATGAGTGCCGCCTTGGATTGCGTCTGCAAAATTACATTGAAGAATAATATAAAAATAACGCATGCATACACGAATTTTCGGGAATTTTTTAAAAATTCAAGCGGATAAACAAATACAAACGGAAATATAAGAACTAAAATTTCGCCCAGACTTACCCCGTCGGCAAAGCCCGCCCTTGCAACAGAATTTTCCCAAAAGCCCTGTATTAAAGTCACTGCACAAAGTATTGTTGAAGTAACAAAAACAGACATAAGAAGTTCCTCAAGGTCGTCATTGTTCCTTACTGAAAAGGAAATAAGAAAAAACAAGTCAATTCCCACTATTAAATACATTATTGAAATCATCGCCGTATAGGGAAGAGCAACTCCCGCAAGGATAATAAACATAAAGAGAATTACATTTATCAGCGTAAAAACTGTACCTGCGCGGTTTCGGATATTCCTTGAAACAAAAAATATAACAAGTGCCCCAAAAAGAGACATCCAGAGAGTGTTGGCAAAAAACCGCTCGGGCATCAATAAAATAACAGCCAAAAAACCTCCTATATAAAGAGTTCTGAATACTGTGCTCGCCTTTGGGAGATTATATGATATTTTTCTGATTTTTTTAGTTATTGTCCTGTAAAAAAAGCTCTTGTACCATATTCCCGCTATGTAAGACGGGTCAAAAATCAACTTTGCGGGTGCTGCTTTTATTATTTTTGTATCAACAAATCGCCACGCACGCATAATAAAGCTCCCCATAAAAGCCTTAACTATTGCGGGAACAAAAACATTCTTTATTTTGCTTATTAAATAAAAAAGATAGCTTTCGAAAAAAAGTTGCTTTATTATTTCCATATCAATTTTCACTCTTTATTTTGCAAAATATTTTATTTCACCCATACTGATTTCTGCTTTTGCATTTGTCTTTTCGATAATTTTCTTTGAAAAGTGCTCTTCTTTCTCAACGGGTACGAAAACCTGAAAGCACACATCCCCTGCATACGTTGTATCTCCTATCATAGCATCTTCAAACTCCGAAATTTCGTATTGAACCTTTCCCGATAAGTTGTAGTCACACTTTATAAAAAATTCCCGACACAAAACCATTCTCTCTATTCCTGCCGCCTCAATTCCTTCCTTTGCGGCTTTGGAATATGCGTGAACAAGACCGCCTGTGCCTAAAAGAATTCCGCCGAAATATCTTGTTACAACAACAATAACATCGCAAAGTTCCTCTCGCTTAAGAATATCAAGCACAGGCACTCCTGCTGTTCCGCTCGGTTCACCGTCGTCACTATATCTCATAATATTATTCTGTCTTATTATATACGCATATACATTGTGTCTTGCGTCCCAATACTTTTGTTTGAGCGAATTTAAAAAATTAAGTGCCTCTTCTTCACTCTGCACAGGCAACACGTTTGCGATAAAACGCGAACGTTTTTCAACAATTTCGGCTACTCCTGCCTCTTTAACAGTTATATATTCATTATTTATTGTAATCAGTCCTTTTCATATTCTTATTTTATAATAGCATATAAAAAAAATAATGGCAAGGCTTTTATGTTGTTGACAAATGCCTCATAAATAACTAAAATAATAAATATATTTAAAGAAAAAAGAAAGGCGATTGATTATATGAAGGTTCTTTTGTTAAACGGAAGTCCAAGAGGCGAAAAATGCACATATACCGCTCTTAAAGTAGCGGCTGATGAACTTTTAAAAAACGGCATAGAAGCAGAAATATTTAATATCGAAAGTGATGCCGTTCGCGGTTGTATCGGTTGCGGAACCTGTTTCCGTACAAAATCAGGAAAGTGCACATTTGACAATGATAATGTTAATACTTTTATTGATAAAATGAAAGACTGTGACGGTCTTATAGTAGGAAGTCCCGTTCATTATGCGGCAGCAGGAGGAGCAATTTCTTCATTCCTTGACAGAGCCTTTTATGCAGGCAGTTCATCTTTTGCCTACAAACCCGGTGCGGCAATCGTAAGCTGCCGCAGAGGAGGAGCGAGTGCCGCTCTTGACCAGCTTAATAAGTATTTTACTATTGCTCAAATGCCGATTGTTTCGTCTAATTACTGGAATATGGTTCATGGAAATACCCCCGAGGAAGTTCTCAAAGACGAAGAAGGTATCCAAACCGTCAGAATTTTAGCAAAAAATATGGCATGGCTTTTAAAATCTATCGAGGCAGGAAAAAATATCGGCATCGAAAAACCTGATGCAGAACAAAAAATACGCACAAATTTCATAAGATAACCGCTTTTTGAGGTAAATAAATGGAAAACTATAAAAAGATAAATTATCAACTTCTTCTTGATGAAATTATTTCAAATATTGTTAAAGAAGGATTAAAACCGACTCTTTTGGTTCATAGCTGCTGTGCTCCCTGCAGCAGCTATGTTTTAGAATATCTTAATTCTTTTTTTGATATATCTGTTTTATATTATAATCCAAATATTTCACCAAAAGAAGAATACGAAAAAAGAAAGGCGGAACAAATACGCCTTATAAAAGAAAAAAAGTGGACAAAGCCAGTTAAATTTATAGATTGCGACCACGAAAACGATTTATTTGAAAAAATGGCGGAACCTTTAAAGGACGAGCCTGAGGGCGGACGGCGTTGTGAGGCTTGTTTTTCCATGCGTCTTGACAAAACTGCAAAAATTGCAAAGGAAAATAATTTTGACTATTTTGTCACAACACTTTCAATAAGCCCTCTCAAAAACGCACAGCTTCTTAACAAAATTGGTGAAAAACTCGCTGAAAAATATTCATTAAAATATCTTCCCTCTGATTTTAAAAAGAGGGAGGGTTATAAAAGGTCAATCGAGCTTTCAAAAGAATATAATCTTTACCGTCAGGATTATTGCGGTTGTAAATACTCTTTTAATAAAGATTAGATTTTATTTCTCTAATATTTCATTTTTATAACAATTATGTCTGCCGTGTTGCTTTTACTCATTTTTTTTGATATACTTTGTTATGATATTTTATTTTTAGAGGTGTCAAAATGAGTACTTTATATGAAAATTTACTTCAAATTCAGTGGCAACAGGCAGTTATGTGGATTATTGGTGCTATTCTTATTTATCTTGCAATAAAAAAGGATATGGAACCTACACTTCTCTTACCGATGGGTTTTGGCGCCATTTTAGTAAATCTTCCTCATTCGGGTGCGGTTGAAACTTTGGAAACTCTCTTTGCTGCGGGTATTTCAAATGAACTTTTCCCGCTTATCCTTTTTATCGGAATAGGCGCGATGATAGATTTCGGTCCGCTTCTTTCAAACCCCAAGCTTATGATTTTCGGTGCGGCAGCACAGTTTGGAATATTCTTTACTCTGTGTCTTGCATCTATATTCTTTGATATTAAGGACGCTGCTTCTATCGCTATAATCGGTGCTGCAGACGGCCCTACATCTATTGTTGTAGCACAAGCTCTTAAATCAAATTACCTCGGTGCTATTATGGTTGCGGCATATTCATATATGGCTCTCGTTCCCATTATTCAGCCACCTGTTATAAAGCTTCTTACAACAAAGAAAGAAAGACAAATAAAAATGGATTATGTCCAGAAAGACGTTTCCAAAACAACAAGAATTCTCTTTCCGATTTCAATTACTCTTGTAGCAGGTTTAGTTGCTCCTGATTCTGTTGCTCTGGTTGGATTTTTGATGTTTGGTAACCTTATAAGAGAATGCGGAGTTTTAAATTCCCTTTCGGAAACCGCTCAAAAGGTTTTGGCAAACCTCGTTACTATATTCCTTGGTATTACCATCGCACTTCGTATGCAATATACTGAATTCTTAACAACCCAGACTCTCCTTATTTTAGGGCTTGGTCTTGTTGCTTTTATTTTTGATACCGCAGGCGGAGTTCTTTTTGCAAAATTTATAAATCTCTTCTCAAAGAAGAAAATAAACCCCATGATAGGTGCGGCAGGAATTTCTGCTTTCCCGATGTCAGGACGTGTTGTTCATAAAATGGGCCTTGAAGAAGACCCGCACAACTTCCTCCTTATGCATTCTATCGGTGTAAATGTATCAGGACAGATTGCATCTGTTATAGCAGGCGGTCTTATTCTTAACTTTTTCCTTTAATAGGGAGGTATTATAATGAATATAAATATTATGAATTTTGTTGAAAATTTAAAGTATATGGGAACAGGAATGCTCGGCATAATTATAGTTATGGGTGTTATAATACTTATAACTATGATACTTAATAAAGTTACTTCTAAAAAATAGTTTTTACCTTTTAAAATGGAGGTTATATAATGCCGATTTTAACAGATAGAGAAAATTCTTCTTATAGCCCTTTAATGCTTATGATTTTCGGTTTTATAATAGGTATAGCCTCTATAACACCGGGACTCAGTGGCGGTGTTCTTGCTATTTCTTTTGGTATTTATGCTGCCTCAATAAAAGCAGTTACAAAACTTCGAAGTGATTTTAAAAACAGTTTTTTATTCCTTTTACCTCTTGCAATAGGTGCAGGAATAGGTATAATTGTTTTTGGAATAATTATGAAACCTCTTCTTGAAAATTTCAAAATAAGTGTCATTTATCTTTTTATGGGAATGATACTGGGAAGTATTCCGTCTTTCCTTAAACAATCAAATAAAGACGGATTTCGTTTGATGTATATTTTGCCGCTTCTTATAACTTTTTCTTTAGGAATGATTGTATCTACTTCATTTTCATCTTTTGAAGAAGCAAGTTTTCTTACTATACCTATACTTTTAATAAGCGGCGGTGTTTTGTCAATAGGAATTATTATACCAGGAATAAGTTCATCTTTTATACTTCTTCAGATGGGAGTATATGAAAAACTTATATCTTCATTTTTAGAGATAAATATTTATTCAATTTTCTGGGTTATTGTAGGCTTTTTACTTGTTACAATTTTGACTGTTAAAATTGTAAATATTGCATTTTCTAAATTTCACGGATATTCACATTATGCCGCTTTGGGATTTTTAGCCTCATCATTTGTTTCGGTTTTCCCGGGTTTTGAAAACGGTTTTATACAGATTATAAATCTTATACTTTTTGTAGTAGGAATTATGGCAGTATTTCTATTTATGAAAAAGGCAGAATAAAAGAGATGTTTTAAAAACATCTCTTTTTTAATTAAAAATTTTTGATTTTTCGCCTCCCTTGCCTAAAGGGAGGTGGCATTTTCGCAAGAAAATGACGGAGGTATTCCTATTTTTTAGGTACCGGCAAGGTTATTGTAACCCTCGTATACTTTGTATACTCACTTTCTATTTTAATCTTTCCTCCATAGCTTTCTATAATTTCCTTTGCAATAGAAAGTCCAAGACCCGTTCCGCCTTTATCACGGCTCCTTGCCTCTTCTTCAACTCTGTAAAATCTCTCAAAAAGGTGTCCTAATTTATTTTCAGGAATTCCCCAACCTGTGTCTTCAATTTTTAAATATATTTCATTATGGAGCTTCCCTGCAAAAATACTTATTTTATCACCTTTTGAAGTATATTTAACAGAATTTGAAATTATATTTTTAACCGCTCTCTCTATATCACTTTTGTTTCCTATAAACATAGGAATATCTGTCATTCTGTTATAGCTTAATTTAAGTTCTTTCTTTTCTGCCTCTATTTCAAAGGTTTTAACGAGATATGTGAGCATTTCATCTATCGAGAAAGGTTCTTTTTTAACAGGTATAGCTCTCATTTCAAATTTGCTTATATCAAGAAGATTTTGAACAAGCTCTGTCATTTTTCCTGCTTCCTGATAAACAATGTTAAGAAGATTAGCTGTCATTGCTTTATCATCAATATAACTGTTTAAAACAGTTTCAGTATATGAACTTATAACAGTTATAGGAGTTTTAAGTTCATGAGAAACGTCAGCTACAAACTTTCTCATTGCCTGCATTACATTAAACTGGTCTGTTATATCTTCAAAAACGCAAACAACACCTGCATTTCTTTCACTGTCCATTTTAAATGGAATAAACCACGCTTTTATATATCCATCGTCTTTTTTAATTTCTTTTTCTATTGTTTTTGATTTATCCAGATACAAAAATTCTGCCATACAAATATCTAAACCGAGTTTTTGGAAAAAATCATCAAACTTAATTTCTTCATCATCTTTTATTTTAAGAATTCTCTTTGAAGCAGAATTAAAATGAATAGGCTTTTGATTTATATCAAAAGTAATAATTCCGTTGTTTATATGCTCTAAAATTACTTCAACTTTATTTTTATCTGAATTCATAAGACGGATGCTCTCTGCCATAACAAAACCCATATGGTTGATTGCATCACGAAGAGCAATAAATTCTTCGGTTTTAATATCGTCTAAATTTTCAGTAAGTTCGCCTTTTTCAAAGCCTTCCGCTCTGCCTGTCAGTTTTTTGAGAGGCTTTTTTATTTTTAAAGATATTAAATAAGCAACAAAAAGAGCAATAATGAAAGAAGGAATAAGGAAAATTGAAACATTTTTAATATTATTTAATATATAAGAGCGAATTTCGGTTTTATTATCCCTTACATATAAAATATATTTTTGTCCGTCTGATCCTTTAAACGAAACTGCATAATCTATATAATCTCCGAAATAGGA
This sequence comes from uncultured Clostridia bacterium, assembly GCA_937911665.1. Lineage (GTDB taxonomy): Bacteria > Bacillota > Clostridia > Monoglobales > Monoglobaceae > UMGS1820. Next base: position 26,390 of record CALDQB010000051.1, read on the forward strand.
AAAAGAATTTCCTTTTTCGTTTATTGAAGAAGATGAAATATTATTGGTTATTTCTATATTATTTCCATAGATTGATATGGGAAAAAGTACGGATAAATCTTCTCCTTTTAATATATAAGCTTTTCTGTTTTCATCAACAGATAATACACCTGAATATAAATAAAAATTATCTTCTATTCCTTTTAATTTTAAAGATTCCTCTATATCGGAATTAAGGATGTTGTTAAAGGAACTTATAAAATTACTTTCGATTACATTATTAACATCTTTTTCAAGCTGGCTGTAATAAAAATTATAAAAAAGAAGAGATGATATAAATGAATAAAAAATGGATATAATTAAAACAGATAAAGATAAAATTAAAGCTATTTTAAAATATAATTTTTTAAACATTTTAATCCCTCCTTTGATAAATATAAATAAAGTATATCATATTTGAAAATATGAGTAAAGAGTATTTTTATTAATATATATATTAATATATATATATTATAGTTGCTGCGGTTGCTGTTGGGGGTGTGATAAGTGTTGAAAAGTGAAAAAAGGAAGAAAATAAAGCAATTCTTCATATGAAAAGTTCTGTTAATATATGTGAACTGCTTCAACACAATCCACAATCTCAAAACTTATAAAATTTTATCAACAAACGTTCCACATTTTATAAACAGCATAAGTGTTATTTGTTTTGAAAATAATAAACCAGTTTTTTAAGAGCCTTCGAGCGATGGCTTATTGCATTTTTAAGATGAGGCTCCAATTCTGCCATAGTTTTATCATATTTTGTTACATAAAAAACGGGGTCGTAACCAAATCCGTTATATCCTTTTCTCTCAAAGGTGATAGAACCTGCGCACTCCCCTTTAAAAGTTAAAGTTTCAGCGTCGGGGGAAGCCAAAGCTATTACACAAACGAACTGTCCATCTCTCTCGTGGAGAGGAACATCCTTGAGTTCATCAAGAAGCTTGTCCACATTTTCATCATTGGTTGCCTTTTCGCCTGCAAAGCGCGCAGAATAAACGCCGGGAGCACCGTCTAAATAATCCACACACAGACCGCTGTCATCGGCAAGTGTTAAAAGTCCCGTCATTTTTGATATTTCTTCTGCCTTTTTTATGGCATTTTCTTCAAAAGTTTTTCCATCTTCGATTACTTCAAATTCACTTCCTATAACCTCTTCTTGAGTTATTACCTCAAAATCAGTGCCTAAAATGTCATTTATTTCCCTTGCTTTGTTTTTGTTTTTGCTTGCGAGTATAATTTTTGTCATAAAAACCTCCATTTATTTTTCTGCAGAATATTTGCAGATACTTGAATAATCACAGTATTCACATGCATCGAAATTTTTGTCCTTATATGGATTTACGGATATATTTCCGTCATATATTCCAAGAGCCGAGGCGTGTATTTTTTTGTTTGCTTCGTTTATTCGCCGTTTAAGCTCTTGCTGCGAAACCTTGGCGCCTATTCCGTCGGGGATATATTTTTCGCCGTTTTCTCCGCCCTTGCTGTAACCTGAAATTATTTCTTGTTTGTCTGATATCCAACCCCCGAAATAAATTTTTGAATTTGTATGCTTTTCAATCTCTTCGTCCGAAAAATATTTAAGATTTGAAGCATCAATAATGGGGTCGGTCATCTGCATATAAAGCATCGCAGCGGGGCTTGCATTTAATCTGTTGCAAACAATATCCGAATACAAAAGAGGCTGAAGATTTACTCCTGCTGCGGCAAGTCTTTCGTCAAGTGCCTTTTGCGAAGACTTATAATCCACAATCGAGATATATTTTTTGCCGTCTATTACTGCACTGTCAGCTCTGTCTATAACGCCCCTTACAACGCCGATTGTCTTTCCGTTGTCATTTTTAATTTCGAGAGCGGGTATTTCCCCTTTTGTATCAATAGTTATTTCGAAACCGACGGGTCTGAAAAGACTTGATTTATAAAATTTAACGACTTCCCACGCTGTACGTGCGGCAATTCCCTGCATTCGATTTACTACATATTTATAATAGGAAGAGCTTTCATACAAAAGCTCGGTGCTTTTTGTTGCCTCATCAAGAACAATGGAGTATATTTTTTCATAGCAATCATCTTTGGTTATAAAGTTGTAATCGCCCTTTTCGCGTTCAATGTCTGAAAAATATCGATAAAGAGCGGCGTGCTGAATACTGCCCGTACTGCGAGATTCTATTCCCGCTATCTCTCTTTCTTTTGCAAGAAGTCCGTAGTTCATAAAATAAGCAAAAGCGCAGGCGTTGTACTTTTCAAGTTTAGATGCGCTGAGCATAATTTTTTCGCCGTATATTGAAAGAACCGATTCGGGAGAAAGTTTTTCGGCAGTTTTATTCTGCATACTTTCTTTTATGGAAGAAAGACGTTCTTTATATTCGGGGATATTATTAAAATATGAAAAAAGCTCTGCCGATGCCCCTTTTAAAGAGGTCGGGTCACCCCCCACCTTCGAGAGAGAAGAGCATAAAATATCAAAAGCGCCGCTTTTTCCCTCGGCACCGCGAAGATAATCCTCGGAAAAGTCAGGATTATGTGTAACAAGCTCGGGGAAAATTTCGCCTCGAACTTTTTTAATTATTGAAGAGGGATTGAGCATCCGTCCGTCAGACCCCGAAAGGGGATAAAAGAGATATATTTTCTCTTTAGCCGAGGACAGGACTGAATATATTAAAAGCTCCTCTTCGAGCCTTTTGAAGTCTGCACCGGGGGAGAGCAAAATTCCCTTATCAAAAAGACGGCGTCTCTCCGCGTCGGATATTATTCCCTCGGAGGAGTGAGGCATGGGAAATACGCCGTCAGTAAGACCGAGGACAATAACAATCGGGGTTTCACTGCTCCTGAATTTGTCAATGGGACTGAATACAACACTGCCTTGCGTCTGCGGGGTGAGTGCTACCGAAATGCCGCTGCAGGCATTTTTGAAAAGCTCACAAAAATCGTGTCGGGATATCGGTTCCCCATCCATCAAGGTTGCGATTTGTGAAAAAACAGAAATTACAGAGTTCCAAACCTGTCGATATTCGTCGGCAAGATATGGCATATTCTTTTTTGCAAATCCGTCGCAAATCGTTTCAAGACGCAAAGACAGATTGAGTCTGTCAAGTGCCCCCAAAATTGCAGAACAGAACTGCTCCGCACTTTGATGACCCGGAAGGGAAGAGAGAATTTCCTCTGAAAGAGAGGAAAGTGCCGTTCTTGTTCTGTTTATGATTTCTATATCATATCCGTCGGGACAGTAACTCCAGCTTTCATCTGCCCACATTGCGTGGGTGGGATTAACCGCGAGAAGATAATTTTCAAACATATCGATATCGCTGTCGGGGATATCGAGAATGCCCGAGCGGGCGATTGACATAATTCGCTCATACGAATAACCGAAACAAATAATATCAAGGGAGGAGCAGAGCATCTGTGCAAAAGGATTTGTGAGAATGCTTCTGCGTGAACCTATGAATATATCTATTCCGCGCGCCTCAAAAACTGCGGGCAGAATACGGGTATAAGTATTTGGATTTCTCGACAGAATGAGGAAGTCCGAAAATTTTCGGTTCTCGGTTCTGCATAGGCGCAGAATCAGGTCTGCCGCTGCCTCTGCCTCGCGATAATAACCCGAAAGCTCAAAAACATTGATGTTTTCGGGGACTTTTGAATATGGCTTTGGCGACACCTTAAAAAAGCTTTCCTGAAGATATTGCAAATCCTCCGCCGAATAAGCTTCGGGCTTTGCGGGGGTCTGTGTGCACGCTATCCCCTTTGATTCGGCAATTTCAAGGAGAGAGCGACAGGAGCGGGCGATAGGCTCAAAAACGTGAGTGCAGTCGCGCACACCGTCACAGCACATAACCGCGCAAATGTCGAGTTTTTCCATTAAATTAGCCAGAACCCGATATTCAATGGGGGTAAAGGAGCGAAAATGCATAAGGTAAAGACTGCCGCTTAAAAAGTCGCAGGAGGGGAGCTTATCGCAGATAAGCTCAAGATTATCCTCTGCGTCAGAGACAGATTTTTCTAAAAACGAGTTAAATGTGTCTAAAATAAGGGATAAATCCTCAAGCTTTTTTGAAAAGGATTCGTCGTCTTCGCTTTTTGAGGCAAGTTTTAATTGCTCTGCAGAAATTCCGTAGCGCTTGAATTCCGAAACAAGCTCAACAATGGTTGAAGAAAAACCCTTACGGCGCAGAGTCGCGCCGAGATTTTCAAGCTTTCCATTAAGAGCGCGGATAGTACGTGCCGCAATAATCTGCTTGCCCGCACCATCAATATATTGCATACGAAGAGGACCCTTGTTTGACAAAACAAGGTTGCAAAGACGCGAAAAAGTAATAACTTTTATTTTGGTTTGGGCGTCTATCCCGAATTTTTTTATAATATCCTTTTCTGTGGTAAGCGAAAACTGTTCGGGAACAAGAATCCATACTTTTTGCCCCTGCTCTGCCGCCTTGCCGATGGACGAATAGGCGAGAGTATCTCTGTTTGAGTTATCACTTCCGTATATAATATTAAGCATATCGGTATCCTCCAATACATCTGTATCTATTTTAACATAAAAAGCGAGAAAGGGCAAGCAAAAAAGGCTTCGGCTATTGACGGAATGCACGGCGTAATGGTATAATTATGCTACCGAATGACACAAGCAAGGTGCATCGGGAAAATGGAGGACAAATAAATGGTAGCAGAACTTAAAAAACAGTTTATCGAAACTTTCGGCGGAAGCGATGAAGAACTCAGGGTGTTTGCGTCACCCGGCAGAGTTAACCTTATCGGTGAGCATACAGATTATAACGGAGGACCCGTATTCCCTGCCGCGCTTACAATGAAAACAACTATTATCGCAAGACTCCGTGATGACGATGTTATTCGTCTTAAGGCAACCGACCTTGATATAGTTGTCGAGGCAAAAATAGATGAGCTTGAGAAATACAAGGGCACACTCAAATGGGGCGACTATCAGCTCGGCGTTGCTTTGGAGCTTAAAAACGCGGGATATGATATCGTCGGCTGCGACCTTTTGTATCATGATAAAACTCCTCACGGCGGCGGACTTTCATCATCTGCGGCGATTGAGGTTTCAACTGCGCTTATGTTTGCTACATTCTCAAATGAGAAGAGGGGTATCAATAAAGAAATTGATATGATAGAAATGGCACTTTTGGGTCAAAAAGCAGAGCACGAATATGCCGGAGTTAACTGCGGCATTATGGATCAGTTTGCATCAGCTATGGGCAAAGAAAATCATGCAATCTTTTTAAATTGCCGTGACTTAAGCTACGAGCTTGTTCCGCTTGACTTAAAGGGAATGAAAATTGTAATTGCCAATACCAATAAAAAGCACGCACTTGGTGCTTCAAAATATAACGAAAGAAGAGCCGAGTGTGAAGCCGGATTTGCGATTTTAAAATCATGCATGCCCGAAAAAAACTGCCTTGGGGAAATAAGTGCCGAAGAATTTGCAAAATACAAGCACTTTATTGTTGACGAAGTTGTTTTAAAAAGAGTAGGTCACGTAATTTCCGAGGACGACAGAGTTTTAAGAGCGGTGGAAGCTCTCAAAAAAGGCGATGTTGAACTTTTTGGCAAGCTTATGAACGAATCTCACAATTCTCTTCGTGATGATTATGAAGTAACATGCTTTGAGCTTGATACCATGGTTGATGAAGCAAGAAAAATAGATGGAGTTGTTGGCTCACGTATGACAGGCGCAGGCTTTGGAGGATGCACAGTAAGTATTGTAAAAGAAGATGCAGTAGATGAGTTTATTGAAACTGTCGGCAAAAATTATGAAGAAAAAACCGGCATAAAGCCAAGCTTTTACGTAACAGAGCCTGGTGACGGCGGAAAAGAAATTATACTTTAATTTAAATGAGGACATACACAATGGACATAGTTGTTGCAACAAATAACAAGGGTAAGTTAAGAGAACTCTCCGAAATGCTTGTGGGCTTTAACGTTTTGAGCCAAAGGGACGTTGGTGCTGATGTGGATGTTGAAGAAACAGGCACAACCTATGAGGAAAACGCACTTTTGAAAGCAAGAGCCGTAAGGGAATATACCGATAAATATATTATTGCCGATGATTCCGGTTTAGAGGTTGATGTTTTAAACGGTGATCCCGGGCTTTACAGTGCCCGCTATGCCGGTGATAACACAACTCCCGATCAGGGCATGGCAAAGCTTTTGGAAAACTTAAAAGACTACAGGCCCGAAGAAAAAACGGCTCACTTTATATCCTGCATTGTGCTTATAGAGCCCGACGGCACAGAACGTGCATTTTACGGCAGATGTGACGGGTTTATAACTGACAGAAAAATTGGTGACGGCGGTTTTGGCTTTGACCCTATATTCTGGTTTCCTGAATTTAACAAAACCTTTGCCCAGCTTACGGCAGACGAAAAAAATTCTGTCAGTCACAGACACAAGGCACTTTTAAGCCTTAAGGAATATCTTGATACAGTAAAATAACAGCCATATGCACTTGTTTTTAACAAAGCAGGTGCATATTTTTTACTTTTATTTGTTTAATTTACAAAATTTGTTGTATTTGATTGACTTAAACCGTATTTTGTTGTATTATTAATCTGTATATGTATGTTTATCCGAAATAAGGAGCGATAGATAAAATGAAAAAATTAGGATTAAACGAAATCAGAGAAAAATATCTTTCATTTTTCGAAAGCAAGGGACATTTAAGACTTCCAAGCTTTTCTCTTGTACCCGAAAATGACAAGAGCCTACTTTTAATAAATGCAGGTATGGCACCACTTAAACCATACTTCAAAGGCGAAATTGAACCCCCCAGACGCAGAGTTACCACTTGTCAGAAGTGCATAAGAACACCTGACATTGAGCGTGTTGGCAAAACAGCCCGTCACGGAACTTATTTTGAAATGCTTGGTAACTTCTCTTTTGGTGATTACTTCAAGCACGAAGCAACAGCCTGGGCATGGGAATTTATAACAAAAGTTTTAGAACTTCCCATAGACAGATTATGG